>NZ_FRAE01000067.1 GCF_900142235.1 Tepidibacter formicigenes DSM 15518
GCATATGTATGTGATCTTTACATGCATTTGCTTCTATTATTTCTACACCTTTATATTCACATAATTTTCTTAGTATTCTTCCTATATCTACTTTTATTTTTCCATATATTATTTGTCTTCTATATTTTGGTGCAAAAACTATGTGATATTTACAATTCCATCGAGTATGTGCTAAACTATTCTTATCCATTTGGATAACCTCCTTTGTTATGGTCTTGGTCGGCAAACCTAAGTCTATTTTAACAAAGGAGGTTATTTTTTTATTCATAGCTATAAGCTTTTCAGAACCACCCGCATAGCAGGTGGTTTTCTTTATACAATAAAAGCCTTTCTGCATTTTGGCACAGAAAGGCATAGGTATCCCTTAAATATTCAAAGATTCCATATTTTATTACCTTTCCAGCCTCTCTGGACTAGATTAAAGACAATTTTTCTTTTTAGAATCTTATCATTTTATTTGTAAGTTGTCAACTTAATTAACTCACCTTTTGTTCTTTATTAATTAGTATTGTAGAAAAATAAGATATATTATCCGCATCTAATTCATCTAAATTAGTATAAACCTTTTCTTCATTTAAAGAAGAATTGCTAACAAGTATTGCATGGTTTAATAAATTATTATCTTTAATTTTTTGTATTATATTCTTAAAGTTTTTATATACCTTCATTAAAACTATAGAGTTGTAATTCTTAAGTGCATGATCTATTCTTTCTTCATCTGTTGTACAAGGTACAACAACTAAGGGTTCTTTATCCATTACCAGAGGGAAATTTTGATTTGAAGCTATATTTGAAAATGAAGAAATTCCAGGCACTGTTTCTACATCAACTCTATCTTTTATTCTCTCAAGCATATATACATATGTACTGTATATCATAGGATCTCCAAGTGTTACAAATCCTACATTTTTCCCATTTTTAACATCTTCTTCTATCTCAACAGCAATAGCATCCCAAGCTTTAGTTTTTTCTACACTATTAAAATTCATAGGAAAATGCCTTTGCTTTATTTCTATATCCCCTTTAATATAATCCTTAACTATAGATAAAGCTAGGCTCTTTCCTTCTTTTTTTGGTTCAGGCGTATAAAGTATATCTAATTTTTTTAATACATCAACAGCTTTAATTGTAAGTAATGAACTATCTCCTGGTCCCGTTCCTATTCCATAAAATTTTCCCATTACTTTCTCCTCCCTTTACTTTATTTCTTTATAACTTACATAAACCCCCATAGCAAAGAAAACCATAAAATATACAAGTAAGACTAATATTGAAATGTAATTAATCTTATCAACTAATGCAATTCCTCTAAGGCTTTCAGTTACATGAGTAAGTGGTAATATCATTATTATTTTTTTAACTGCAATTGGCATCTTATCTAGTGAAAAAAAAGTTCCACATAAAAATGTCATCGGAGTTATTACAAAAGTAGTGAATCTGTTCATATCATAATGATTGTCTATTATCATAGCAGCTGTATAACCAAATGCTGCAAATAACATACTATTTAAAAAACATACTAATATAAAAGCAATATTAAAATGAATATGTACACCAAACATATAAGAAACTATAAGTATTATAAATCCTGCATATAATCCTCTTAATGCCCCAGCTATAACATATCCCAGTGTTAAAAGATACATTTTAACAGGTGCTGTCATATAATACTCAAAGCTTTTTTCATGAAGCTTTGCAACAGTAATTCTTATTGATACTGCATTAAAGCTTGTATGCATAGTAGATAAAGCAATTATTCCAGGTATAATAAAATATATATAGCTGTGCCCTTCTACTATAACTCCATCACCAAGCCCCCATCCAAAGGCTATTAAATAAAGGAGTGGACTCATAACTGCACCTGCAGTTATCTTAAATGCTTTTCTTTTAAAAAATATAAACTCCCTCCAAAGTATAGTTCCTACTTCCATTTAAGTTACCTTCCTATTTGTAAAATTATAAAAAACATCTTCAAGACTTATATCTCTTAATATAAAGTTTTCTTTTATAGAATTTGAAAAGTTTTTAGCTTCATCTATATCTTTAAAAAATTTATATTTAGTAACTTTATTCTCATCAAAATATTCTACAGTATATTTTCCAAGACTTCTTTTAAGATTTTCACTTGTATCATTATAAAATATTTTTCCCTTATCCATTAAAGCTATCTTATCACAAAGATATTCAGCTTCTTCAATATAATGGGTAGTAAGTATTATTGTTTTACCCATATCCTTCATAATCTTTAGTATATCCCATATTTTTCTTCTAGCATTTAAATCTACTCCAACAGTTGGTTCATCTAAAAACAGTATTTCTGGACTATGAATTAAAGCTTTTGCTATCATTAACTTTCTTTTCATTCCTCCAGATAGCTTTCTAGCCATTCTATTTTCTACTTTCTTAATATCCATATAATCAAGAAGCTTTTCTATTTGTACTTCTCTTTTTTTTCCTCTTAATTTAAATAATTTGGCAGCTAGTATTAAATTTTCTTTAACAGTAAGGTCTTTATCCAAATTTATATGCTGAGGAACTATTCCTATTTGTTTTTTTAAAAAAACATTATTTCTATTCATTTCTTGATTCATTATAAAAACTTTACCCTCATTTGGCTTTAAAAGCCCTATAAGCATACTTATAAGAGTAGTTTTCCCTGCTCCATTCGGCCCAAGCAAACCAAAAAAACTTCCTTTTTCTATATCTAGATTAAGCTTATCTACTGCAGTAAAATCTCCATACTTTTTAGTAACATCTTCTATTTTTATAATTTCACTCATATTTCCACCTGTTTACTTTGTTATTTCTCTTAACTTTTCAAGAGACTTAACCACTTCTTTTCCTGTAACAAATTTTTCAGGATTAAAATTTCCATCTTCAAGTTCCATTAATTTATTATCTACTACAATTTGAACTATTCTAGTATTTTTCATTTTATCTAAATCCTTAATACTTATATTATTCTCCTTTTTTTTCAAATCTCCTATCATAAACAGTATATTTGCAAATTCTTCTCTTGAAATTTTATTTTCAGGATAAAAATATTCTTCATTATTTTCTTTAAATCCTTCCATATATCCAGACGTTACTGCTGTTTCTATAAAATGAAAATATTCATTATTCATATCTACATCTTTAAATAATCCATAAGTATGTCTTTTATGTTTTTTTCTGTAATATTTAGAAGTAGGAACAAATATTCCTTCATTTTTAAATCTAACTATAATCTCTGCCATTTTATCTCTTGTAATTTCTTCATCTAAGCTAAATTTTGATATATCATCAAATATTTCAGGATAAAACATTCTACAAAGTTCTTTTATTCCATCTAAATATCTAAAGGTTGGACTAGATATAATTTTTTGATTTATAACATAAACTCTATCATTTTGAACTGCTTTTATAGCATCAAATCCTGGTCTTATAGTTATTGAATGCTTATTTCCTCCTGCGTTCATAACTCCATTTTGAGAAACAAATACATCAATTTTATCAGCTTTTTCAAGTATTCTTTCTGCTCCATAAGGTGCTATTGAGCTTCCTTTTTTTATAGGTTTTGCATCTAATGCTATATTTAACCCTCCTGCAATTTCTATTGCTTTTGCAGGCATAGAATCTGTCGTTACAGTTTTATATCCATTTTCAGATGATTCAAAATAAACATTAACTTTTGGACTTATATCTTTTGTTGTATTTTTTATTTCATTTATTTGTTTATAAAAATCCTGTAATAATTTATTAGCTTTATCCCTTTTTCCAGTAATTATTCCTAATTTTTTTATATAATCATCAAATTCATCAAAGCTTTCAGGATATAGTGAAACTACAGTAAGCCCTGCTTTTTCAAGAGCATCTACAAACTCTGGTTTTGACCTTTTTATAAAAGGTCTAATTAATACTAAATCTGGTTCTGCTGCAATAACCTTTTCAGGATCTGACTTATAATCATACTTTTCTTTTTCTAGTGCTTTAGCTGGATATATATCCCTTGTTCCAACACCTATTATTTCATCATCAAGTCCTAGAGCAAATAAATTTTCTGTATGAGCAGAATAAAGAGATATTATCTTTTTTGCCGGCTCATTAATATTTATTTCATTTCCTGAATCGTCTATAAAGCTTATTGCATAATTTTTATTATCCTCTTCTTTGTTATCTAATACACTAGTGCATCCTGTAAATACTACTAAGGAAATTAATATAGTAAACAATAGAACTAATTTATTTTCCATTTTTTTCATATTCATTCCTCCAACATACAAATAATCATCAGCTAAATAACTGATGATTATTTGATATTAATATTTATTATTTTTCAGTTTTTTCTGTATTCATTGCTTCTTTTGCATGTTCAACATACATATCTTGTACTTTTTCATTTTCACCTAAACCATGTAAATAAGTTTCAACAACAAATCCTTCTTTTTTAAGTATGCTCTTCCAAGAATCTTCTTCATCCCCTGCCATATCATTATTAGCATGGTCTCCTGCAACAAGCATTAAAGGCATTAATGTTACTTTTTCTATATTGTTTCTCTTTAATTTTTTAATTACATTATCAATTTCAGGATACCCTTCAACAGTTCCTACATAAGCTCTTATTCCCATATCTTCAAGTACATAATCAAGACATGCATAAGTAGCATTTGCATAGTGATGAGTTCCATGGCCCATAAATACAACTGCTTCATTATCTTTAAGTTCTGGCATTTGATCTTTTAAAGCTTCAACTAAGTTTTTATAATCTTCAACACTTGTAAGAAGCGGATTTCCCATAACTAATTTATCAAAATCATTTTTAAAATTATTAACATCTGCAGCTAAATCATCATATTCTGCTCCATTCATAATATGAAGTGGCTGAACTACAACTTCAGAAAAACCTTCTTCTTTTAATTTAGTTAAAGCTTCTTTTGGAGTATCTACCTCTATATTATCTCTTTCTTTAAGCTTTTTAATTATAATATTTGACGTAAATGCTCTTCTCATTTCATAATCTGGAAAAGCCTTATCTATTTTATTTTCACAAGCCTCAATTGTAACTTTACGAGTATCTGCATAACTTGTACCAAAGCTTACAACAAGAACAGCTTTCTTGTTTGAATCTTTTTTAACCTCTTTTTCATCATTTTCAGCAGCTCCAGCACTAGTACATCCAACTAAAGCTCCCCCAAGAAGCATTAAGCTCAATAATAGAGCTAAACATTTTTTAATTTTCATAGTAAATCTCCTCCCTTATTTATTATATATTTTAAAACTTATAATACTAAACTCTTAAAAAGAGTTTTAAACCATTATTAAAAATCCTTTATTTTCAATTCTATCTACATTTATATCAAATACTTCATTAATAAATTCTGTAGTCATTATATTGTTAGGACTTCCTAGTGCTACTAATTTTCCTTCTTTTAATACACATACCTCATCACTAAACATATAAGCAAGATTTAAATCATGAATTATTGATACAACAGTTAATTCTTCCTTTATTACTAAATTCTTTATTATTTTTAAAGCTTTAATTCTTTGAGAAATATCCATTGCTGAAAAAGCTTCATCTAAAAACAAAATATTTGGTTTTTGAGTTAAAGCTCTAGCAAGTATAACTCGTTGAAATTCTCCTCCACTTATTTGAGTTATAAGTGAATCTGAAAACTTTAATGTATCAGTAATTTTCATTGCTTTATAAACAATATCTAAATCTTTTTCACTTAATTTTTTCATTCTTTCTCTAAATGGATTTCTTCCCATCATTACTATTTCAAGACATGTAAATGGAAATTTAATATCTTCATTTTGACTTATTATTGCAAAGTTTTTCGAAAGTTCTTCAACTGAATAATTTCTAATCTCTTTATCCAAAAACTCTATACTTCCACTCTTTTTTTCTAAATATCCAGTTAATAAGTTCAAAAGAGTAGTTTTTCCTGATCCATTTGGACCTATTATAGATAAAAATTTACCCTTTTCTATAGAAAAATTTATATCATCAAGAATAACCTTATCTTTATAACTAAAACTAACATTTCGGACCTTAAACATTTAATCACCTTCTAAAATCATTGTATACTTTTATTTTTACTCATGAATATGTATATAAAAAATGGTCCTCCAAATAATGTAGTTATAACTCCTACTGGAATTTCAACATTAAATAAAACTCTTGATATATTATCAGCAAATAACAATAAAAGTGAACCTAAAAGAGCTGATAATGGAATAAGTGCTTTATTATCCGATGTTAAAGAAAATCTCAGCATATGAGGAACTATAAGTCCTATGAATCCTATTATCCCACTTACAGAAACACAAATAGCAGTAATCATTGCTGCACTTATTAAAAATATATTTCTAATTTTTTTAGTATTTACTCCAAGAGCTCGTGCCTGCTTTTCTCCTAAAGCAAGTATATTTAAATCATCTGAGAAATATATACATATAAGTGTTAATATTGTAATTATAGGAAAGCTTAAAGCAACCTGATTCCAAGTTCTTGAATCAAGGCTTCCCATAAGCCAAAATATTATAACTGAAACCTGTTCTCCAGATGCGCTTTTTAAAAAGCTTATACCTGCTGACAATATAGAACTTACAATAATTCCTGCAATTATTAAATTTGATGAACTCATATATCCATTTCTCTTTGCAATTTTCATTACAAGAAGCAATGTAAGTATCGCTCCTAAAAATGCAAAAGGAATAATAGGTACAGGATTTTTTAATATGAATATATTAATATATATTGCTATAACTGCTCCAAATGCAGCTCCTGTTGAAACCCCTATAGTATATGGATCTGCTAGTGGATTCATTAATAACGACTGAAAAACAGTTCCAGAAACCGCAAGCCCCCATCCAATTAATATTGCTATTAAAATTCTCGGGAGTCTTATATTCCAAACTATAGCAATTTTTGCTTTGCTTATATCACTTAAAATCTTTTCATTAAATGTAATTTTTCCATAAATTATTTTTACTACTTCAACAATCTTAATATCAGCTCTTCCCAGATTTACTGATAATATAAGTAAGAATATAATAAGTATAAATAAAGTTATACCTACTATAGTTAATTTCTTTTTTTTATTATTAAAATTGCTCATTATATCAACTTTATTGTTCATAAAACCCCTCTTTTTTTCAAAAAAAAAACTCCATATGGAGTCTTGATTTGCATTAAGGCATAACATGCCCTCATTCATGCATATCTCCCTCCGAAATAGCAGATAAAAATTATAGGCAGGTCTCCTGACTTACATTCCACCTACTCCCTCTCCTTCCCAGTTTTTACCAGTGGTAAATTGAGGTTTCGTTAATGATTACAGTAGCGGGGGCTGTCTCGGATTTTCACCGACTTCCCTTTTAATCTTAATAGAACCCATAATTTGTAACATATTCATTTTTTAACTATCTCTTACAAATACATTGTATATCATTAATTGGTAAAAATAAAGTATTTTTTGTCTTAATTATGTCAAATTCGTTTTTCAATAATCGACAAAATATTAAATGCAAAATATAATTTCCATGTATTCTAATATATTTCCCGAGAAATAACTATTTTTTTATTAGTTTTGATAAATTTGGACTCGTTTTTTTCCATTCCTTAATTGTATATAACACCTTAAAATCTTTAACTTCTATTTTTTGCAATAAATAATTTATTATATTCTCTACTTCTTCTTTATTTCTTCCATGAATCATTGTATATAAATTATAAGGCCATTTCTCATCTGTTCTTCTTTCATAAACATGACTTATATTATTAATACCCTTAATTATATCTATAAATTTTTTTAAATTATCTTTTGATATATCCCAAACTACCATGGCGTTACTGTTATAACCACTTTTTTGATGAATCATAACAGGAGCAATACGTTTTAAATAACCACTTTCATTTAATCTTTTTAACCTTTTAATAAGATTTTCTTCAGATATATTAAATTTTTTACTCAAATCCTCATAAATATCCTTAGTTACTTCTATATCTTGAGATAAATAAACTATAATATCTTTATCTATATTATCTACCAAATAAAATCACCCTTTATTATCAAAATTAAGATGCACATGAACCTTATGCTTATTAACTGAAGGAAGACTTAAAATATCCTGTACTCCTGTTCTATCTTTTATTTCTTTCAATATATTCTCAAGCTCTCCATTAGATGAAGCCATTAATGTAAACCAAAGATTGTACTCATCCTCTCTTTGATAATTATGAGTTACTCCACTATATTCACTCACAATATTTGCTACATAATCTATATCTTTTTCAATCTTCATAGCAATAAGCGTACTTACAACTCCTAAATTTTGGCTGTCAAATATTCCTCCAAACCTTCTTATATATCCTTTTTCCTTTAAGCTATTAATTCTATTTACAACCTCATCTTCACTTATACCTAAATTATCTGCTATTTTTTTAAAAGGTCTTTTTTTAATAGGTATTCCATTTTGAACTTCATTTAAAATTTTACCATCTATACAATCCATTTTAATCGTCCCCCTTTAAGCAAAAAGTATCCTCTTGAAGATAATCTCCAGTTTTACTAAAGGCTCTGGCTCTGCACCCTCCACAAATATTTATATTTTTACAAGATCCACAATTACCTTTATAATTTTTATAATCTCTAAGCTTATTAAAAATTTCACTTTGTTCCCATATAACATCAAAAGTCTTTTCTCTAACACTTCCAACCTTTATAGGCAGATATGGACAAATATGAACATCTCCATTAGGTAGTATACAGCAGTATTTAATTCCAGCAATACATCCTCTGCTAAACCTCATATCCATCCCTTTTTCTTTAGCCTCTACCATAAACTGTGGAGCACAAGTTGGCTTTAATTCTATATGAGTATTTTTCTGCTTATCAAGTATTCTATTTATAATTTCTTTATATTCTTTTTTATTTAAACCTTCTTTCCCTATATTTTTCCCGCGTCCTACTTCTACAAGAAAAAATGGATGATGAGAATGTCCACCAAGAGATGAAATATAATCAGTAATTTTAGTTATCTCTTCATAATTAGATTTAGTTACAGTAGTATTTATTTGAACTTTAAGTCCTGCATTTATACTTTCTTTAATTCCTCTTATACAATCCTTAAAGCTACCTTTAACTTGTCTAAATTCATCATGTTTATTTTCATCTAAACTATCTAAGCTTATTGCTACTGCACGAACTTTACTTTCCTTTAATTTTTTTGCAATTTCTTTAGTAATCAAAGTTCCATTAGTTCCAAGTCCAACTATAAGACCTAATGAGTGAGCATATTCTGTCAACTCAAACAAATCTTCTCTAAGAAGTGGCTCTCCTCCACTAAAAATTAATATTTTAAATCCTGCTTTAGCTATTCCTCTAATCAATTCTTTACTTTCCTTAGTATTTAATTCATCCTTTTGCTTTTCATTAGGACCTGCATCTCTATAGCAGTGCTTGCAGTATAAATTGCAGTTTTTAGTCATGTTCCATGATATAATCATTATTTTTCACCCCAATTTCTTTATCTGTAAGATAGCAGCTAGGATCCTCAGCCCAAATATCACCGTAATATCCATAAGCTCTAGCTCTTAAATTCCCTTTGCATATATCAAGATATTCACAGCTTTTACATCTTCCCTTTACTTTTTCTTTTTTATTTCTAAGTTCACTTAAAAATATATTTTCTCCATTCCATATTTCAGAAAAAGAGTTCTCTTTTACATTTCCTAGTATATGACTTTTAAAAAATTGATCTGGATATACATTTCCCCTATAGTCAATATTTGCAATTGCACTTCCTGATCTATTTCCACCATTTCTTTTTAAAAGCTCTAATATCCTTTCTTTTTGATTAGCATCTTTTTCCTTTAGATATACATATACACCATCTGTAAAATTTGCAACTGTTAATATCTCTTTAATATTTTTATTTTCATTCACCATATTTTTTACATAATAATATAAAGCATCTATAACATATTTAATTTCATCATGAGATAACATATCATCAATTATACTTTGGCCTCTTCCACTAGGAACTAAATGATAAAAGCAAATTCTTGGAATATCCATTTCATCTACTAATTTTAAAATATCTTTTACCTCTTTATAGTTTTTCTTTTGAATAGTAAATCTAAGACCCACCTTTTGGTCTACTTCTTTACAATTTTTTATAGCATTTACAATGCTATCATATGCTCCATTAACTCCTCTAAAATAATCATTAGTTTTAGAAGTCCCATCCAAACTAATACCCACATAACCAATACCTAAATCTTTTAATATTCTAGCAGTATCCTGTGTTATAAGACTTCCATTAGTTGAAAGACTCACACTGATACCTTTATATTTTATGTATTTTATAATCTCAAATATATCATCCCTCATAAGAGGCTCTCCTCCAGATAATAATATTACTGGCACATTTATACTAGCTAAATCATCTATAACCTTTTTTACTTCTTTAGTGCTTAACTCTTCTTCACTTTTATACGAAACTGCATTTGAGTAGCAGTGCTTGCATTTAAAATTACATATATTAGTTATATTCCATACCACAACAGGACCCATGCCTTTTCGTACTCCGCTTTTAGCTTTACTACAATCCTTTGAATATCTTATACAATCCTTTTCTATATCAGTTTTACTTAAAAGCTTAGTTAAATCAATCATTTTATCTCTCCTTAATTTTAGTTACTTATCTAATAATACCACAGAAAAAAAGATTTAATCTAATATTTTAAAATGAATAAATTCATAATATTTGGTAATAATATTAAACTGATGATAGATTGGGAGGTATGTTATGTCAACAAAAGTTGGAATACCTAGAGCACTTCTTTTTCATGAATACGCCCCTTTATGGACAACATTTTTTGAAGAATTAGGAGCTCAGGTTATAATATCTGAGAATACAAATAAAACAATACTTAACGAAGGAGTACAAAGTACAGTAGATGATGCATGTCTTCCTGTAAAACTATTTCACGGACATGTATTAAATTTAAAGGATAAAGTTGATTATATTTTTATACCTAGAATAATGAGCCTATTTAAAGGTGAACATATTTGTCCAAAATTTTGTGGCCTACCTGAGATGATCAAAAACTCAATAAAAGATTTACCTAAAATTATTAGCACTGAAATTGATTTTATAAAATCAAAAAACAATTTAAATGAAACTATATATGAAATTGGAAAATATTTTTCAAATGATTTTAATGATATATCACGTGCTTATGATATAGCATATTTAAAATTTGAAAAATATAAAAAAAATACATTAAATAATATACCTAATACAAATAATAAAAAAATTATGCTTATGGGCCATTCATATAACCTATATGATACTTATGTAAATATGAATGCAATAAATAAAATAAGTTCAAATCAAATTGATGTATTAACTCCTCAAATGATAGATGATATTCATATTAACGAATACTCTAAAAAATATAAGGGAAAGCTGTTTTGGACATTTGCAAGAAAACTTATTGGAACTACGCTTTATTTAATCGAAAATAAAAACGTTGATGGAATTATATATGTATCATCTTTTGGATGTGGAATTGATTCTATTATAGTTAACACAATAGAAAGGTATATAAAACGAAAGAGCAACATTCCTTTTATGCTTTTAACTTTAGATGAACATACAGGAGAAGGAGGTTTAAATACAAGGATTGAAGCTTTTATAGATATGATTAAATGGAGGGATAAGGATGAAGGTAACATTTCCGCACATGGGTAATACATACGTTGCTCTTAAAGTTATGTTTGAGGAACTAAATGCAGAGGTGATAACTCCTCCAAAATGTAGTAAAAACACCCTTGAGATTGGTACAAAGTATTCTCCTGAACTTATTTGTATGCCTTTTAAAATTAATATGGGAAATTATATAGAAGGAATTAAAAAAGGAGCAGATACTATTTTTATGATAAGTGGATGCGGCCCTTGTAGATTAGGTTTATATAATACACTTCAAAGAGAAATATTAGATGATTTAGGTTACGATGTTGAGATGATTTCTGTAGAACCTTTTAGAAATCTAGATGAAATAAAAGATTTCCTCCAAAAACTTAAGAAAGTATCCAATACAAGCAACTATTTCAAAATCTTATCAGCTTTTAAAAAAGGTTTAAACATATTGTTTGAGGTTGATGAATTTGATGATATTGCAAATACCATAAGACCAAGAGAGATAATAAAAGGTGAAGTAGATAAGCTATATTCTAAATTTGAAAGAGAAATAAATAGCTCGAGAGGATATAAAGAAACAATTAGAATTATTAAAGAAAACAAAGAAAAACTTAAACAAATAAGAATAGATAAAAATAAAGATGTTTTAAAAATAGGAATTGTAGGAGAAATATATACAGTTGCAGAGCCCTTTATAAATTTAAACATTGAAAAAAAATTAGGGAATATGGGAATTGAAGTTCACAAATCAATGAGTTCTAGTGAATTTTTAAAAGAACAAATGGATTTTCTTCCATTTATTAATTCAGATAAGGAAGAAATTTACAAAGCATCAGAACCATATTTAAGTAAACAAATAGGAGGACATGCTCAACAAACTATAGGTAATACAGTTAGATATAGTCAAAAAAATTATGATGGTGTCATTCACCTACTACCATTTACATGTATGCCTGAAATTGTAGCACAAAGCATTCTTCCAACTGTAGAAAAAGAAGAAAATATTCCTGTTTTATCATTAATATTAGATGAAATGACAGGTGAAGCTGGATATTTGACAAGAATAGAAGCTTTTGTTGATTTACTTTCAAAAAGAAAGGAGCTTGTAAGAAATGGAGAATGTTTATCTTGGAATTGATGTAGGTTCAGTTAGTACTAACATAGTAGTTATAGATGATAATAATAAAGTATTAGAAAAATTATATATAAGAACCATGGGAAATCCAATTAATGTTCTAAAAGAAGGATTAAGAAAAACGAAAGAAGCTTTAAAAAATTTATATAATATAAAAGTAGCAGGAGTTGGAACAACTGGCAGTGGAAGAGAACTTGCTAGTGTTATGGTAGGCGCTGATGTTGTTAAAAACGAAATCACCGCTCATGCAATTGCTGCATTAAACTTTGTTCCAGGTGTTAGAACTATTTTAGAAATAGGTGGACAAGACTCAAAAATTATCTTACTAAGAAATAATATTATAAGTGATTTTGCAATGAATACAGTATGTGCTGCTGGAACAGGTTCTTTCTTAGACAGACAAGCATCAAGACTTGGAATTCCTATAGAAGAGTTTGGAAGTTTAGCTCTTAATTCTAGTACCCAAGTCAGAATAGCTGGAAGGTGTGCTGTATTTGCAGAATCTGATATGATTCATAAGCAGCAGCTTGGATATAGTCAAGAAGACATAATTAATGGATTATGTGAAGCATTAGTTAGAAATTATCTAAATAATTTGGCTAAAGGAAAAGACATAGAAGGTCCTATAGTATTTCAAGGTGGAGTTGCTGCTAATATTGGAATAAAAAAAGCATTTGAAAGAGCTCTTGAATGTGAGATATATGTTCCTGAGCATCATAATGTTATGGGTGCTATAGGATCAGCACTTCTTGCAAAAGAAGAAGTTAAAAATAAAGAAAAAACCAATTTCCTTGGATTTGATATAACAGATAAAGACTTTAAAGTAAAAGGTTTTGAATGTGATAACTGCCCTAATGTATGTGAAGTTGTCGGAATTTATAGAGACGACGAATTAGTAGCTAGATGGGGAGATAAATGTGGCAAGTGGAGCAACTTAAGTGTAGCCTGTACACTTGAATAAAAATTTCTACTAAACTATTATTATATACATCCGATAATAATAGTAATCAGACAATTACAAAACACCTCATTTAGACTTCCAACCATCACCCTGGAAGTCTCTTTTTTTACACATAAAAAAAGACTACGTGGCTACGTCCTACTCTCCCAGGAGGCTTCCCTCCAAGTACCATCGGCGCTAAGGAGCTTAACTTCTGTGTTCGGAATGGGAACAGGTGTATCCTCCTTGCTATTGTAACCACATAATCTTTTTTTAAAAGTATTTAATACTTTCAAAACTGCACAAATTAATACTAGGTCAAGTCCTCGACCTATTAGTATCCATAAGCTGAACTCATTACTGAGCTTACACCTTGGACCTATCAACCAGGTAGTCTTCCTGGGGTCTTACCCTTACGGTGGGAAATCTTATCTTGAGGTTGGCTTCGCGCTTAGATGCTTTCAGCG
>NZ_FRAE01000056.1 GCF_900142235.1 Tepidibacter formicigenes DSM 15518
CAAAATTTACTTTTACATGTAAAGCCTACTCTCTTACTTTCCATGCATTCTAAACACATATACTCTGTATATCCCTTTTCTAGCCTCCCACAGTCCATTGCTTTTTCAACTGTTTCTATAACATCTGCCCTTATTACCTTCGGAATTCTTTTAATTTTTTTCTTTAAAAAGTTTTGCCAATTATCTTGCAATATTTTTTTTAATGTTACTTTAGTCATCTCTTCATCTCTCTTTTTTCAATACTTATACATATATTTTAGCAAGTTTTCCACAGATTTTGAAATTTTATAATTTCCTACTTAATATAAAAAAGTCTTTATTCTAAAGATTTTACAATGTAGACTTTTTTGAAATTCATAACGGAATTTATATTTATCCACAATTTAAATAGGAATATAATTTCCTATTCGTTATAAAAAAATCTTAATATTATTTTAACTTAATAAATAAAATAATATTAAGATTTTTTAATTAAATTAGTTCAAAACTTCTTCTATACGATTTAATCCTTCTATTATATTTTCTAAAGAATTTGCATAAGACATTCTAATATAATTGTCACTTCCAAAAGCAATTCCAGGAACAACAGCCACATTAGCATTATCTAAAAGGTAATTTGCAAAATCTATAGATCCATTAATCTTATATCCATTAAATTCTTTCCCAATAATTTTTGATATATTTACCATTACATAAAATGCACCTTTAGGCATATTGCAAGACAATCCATTTATTTCATTAATTTTTTTTACCATTTCTTTTCTTCTTTTATCAAATTCATTTTTCATATATTCAATTGATGATTGGTCTCCATCTAAAGCTTCAATGGCAGCATATTGAGCTACAGTATTAGGATTTGAAGTTGCATGACTTTGAATGTTTGCCATTATATTAGCTATTTCTTTATTAGATGCTGTGTATCCTATTCTCCATCCTGTCATAGCAGAACATTTAGATAATCCATTTACAACTATAGTTAAGTCTTTTATTTTTTCATTAATCGAAGCTATACTTATATGTTTTTCACCATCATATATAAGTTTTTCATAAATTTCATCAGAAATAACAATTATATCATGTTTTATCGCTATTTTAGAAATTTTTTCAAGTTCTTCTAGTGTATACACAGAACCTGTAGGATTTGAAGGGCTGTTTAAAATTATAGCCTTAGTCTTATCAGTTATGTATTTTTCTAATTCATCTACATTGTATTTAAAATCATTTTCTTCTTTACAATTAACTAACACAGGAACTGCTCCTGCCATTTTAACAAGTTCTGGATAACTAACCCAATAAGGAACAGGTATTATTATTTCATCCTCAGGATTGCATATTGCTTGAAAAATATTATATAATGAATGCTTTGCTCCATTAGATACAATTATCTCTTCTTCTTTGTATTCTAAATTATTGTCTAATTTTAATTTGTTACATATAGATTTTTTTAAATCAGGCATACCAGAAGCTGCAGTATATCCTATACTAATATTTTTAATTACATCAATAGCTTTATTTCTAATGTTCTCTGGAGTATTAAAATCTGGTTCTCCAACACTAAAGCTTATAACATTTATACCTTCTTCTTTCATTTTTTTTGCTTTAGCACTTATAGCCAAAGTTAAAGAAGGCGAAATACTACTGTGTTTTGTTGAAAGTTTCATTTTCGTTACCCCCATTTATTATGTACTAATTAACCATTAATTATTATATCAGAATTTCAAAGAATATGCTTTCTAAAAAAATTTACTTAACAAATTCAAATAATTTTCAAAAAATATCTTTTTTATAGTTTCTTCACTGTAGTTTCTTCTTAAAAGTTCATCTGCTATTAAATATGTATATGTACAATCCTTTATATCATTTATAACATCACATCCATCAAAATCTGACCCTAATCCTATACAATTATCTCCTCCTATATAAATTATTCTATCTATATGATCAACTAAAGAATATATATCTTTATTTTTTCCTATAAATTCTTTATAAAAATTTATTCCGATAACTCCATTTAATTCAGAAATTTTTTTAATTTGATTATCTGTTAGATTTCTTTTATGATTATTTACATATCTACTTAAAGAATGTGATGCTATTATAGGATTTTTTGCAATATCTATTACATCATAAAATGTTTTTTTAGAAACATGAGAAACATCTACTATCATATTCAAATCATTCATGGTATTTACTACTTTCTTCCCAAAATCACTAACTCCTAAATCAATATCCTCCATAGCTCCATAAGCTAGCTTATTTTTATAATTCCATGTTAAAGTTAAAGATTTTACCCCTAAAATATTTAGAGATTTTAAAATTTCTATATTATCATCTATTATATGTCCACCTTCAATAGTTATTATTATTCCAATTAAATTATCATTATTCATAACATAATTTAAATCATCTTTGTTTTTTATTATTTTTAAATTATCGTATATTTTTTCATATTCGTAAAGCTTATTTATATGCTTAATTGCCTTAAAATAGCAATTTGGAAAAGGTATATTATAATCAATATATACCGCCATGAATTGTATCTTAATATTTGATTTTACCATTTTTTTTATAGTTATATGTGATATATCATTATTATAAAAATCTAAATTTTCATCTTCAATTCTTGTTATAGTATCACAATGACTATCTATTATATTATATTTCACTATATCACCTCTTCATTATTTATTCTTTACTACTACTTTTAATATTTTTATTTATTTTTAACTTATCAGTATCAGTAATGTAATCAACAACTTGACTATCTACAAAATTAATGACATATTTATATCTTATAGCATAGTATTTATCACTCCATCCTAAATAATTCTTAACATCCTCATCAACTGCACCTAGTCTTAAACAAAAGGTAGCAAAGGAATGTCTAAAGTCTTTTGCTGAGTAATTATCAAGTCCAGCAAGATTCAAAGCCTTTTTAACTATTACTCTTACATTTCTATCTGTTATACTATCACTTGTACGACTTTTGAAGACAAATTCATTAGTAGGCTTAACTACTTCAGGAAGTCCTAAATAATCTCTATATTTCATTATAAGCTCCCAGGAATATGGATGAAGTTTTATTATTCTTTCTCTTTTACCTTGGCCTATTTTACAAAAAAAATCATCTTTTTCATCTATTATAAGATTCTGCCATTTTAAATTAACTACTTCACTTAATAAACACCCTGTAGTTACTAAAAAAACAATAATAGCTCTATCTCTTATATTCAGTTGAGGAAGTATTGAAATTAACTTGTTTACT
The DNA here is from genome assembly GCF_900142235.1 of Tepidibacter formicigenes DSM 15518. GTDB lineage: Bacteria > Bacillota > Clostridia > Peptostreptococcales > Peptostreptococcaceae > Tepidibacter > Tepidibacter formicigenes. The sequence continues at coordinate 3,266 of NZ_FRAE01000056.1, forward strand.
TCATCAAAGCTCAAAACATCATCTTTTGTTTTTATTCTTGATACAGATGGTTTTTTTACATGACTAAAGGGATTAATCTCTATATAATTTTCTTTTATTAGAAAATTGTAAAAGCTATGAAGATAACTGTATATTTTTTCACAGGTTGATTTAGCGTATTTTTTTGTTACAAAATCTATAAATTTTTTACTGTCTTCTTTAGTTGCTTTAAATAAATCTTTATTGTCATTTTCTAAAATAGACTTGAATAAAATTATTTTACTTAAATAATCATCTCTCGTATATGGTTTAAGCTTTCTTGAAAATTCTTTAAAAACTTGATTTTCATAATCTGATAAAAAAACCATAGGATCACTCCTTTATTTCTATTATTATATTTTATTATTTATTCAATATTTTTTCCAAAATTTATAAATATAAAATTGTATATTTTTGTGTCAAAACCCTTTATTTTTTTATTATTATTTAGTTTTTTTATAATAAATTATATACTAATTTTTAGGAGATAGATGTAGAGAAATTTTAAAAGAGGGCACTATTGTATTGTTAGATATGAAGATAAAATAATAATTGGAGATAAAGTTAAAGTTATAATTTAGTTGATATTGTATATTAATACTGATATACTTTATATGTTGTTTTCTAAATTGTATATTATTGTAAGGAGGTTTTTTATGAGTGATATTTTAAAAGCTATAATACTCTCTATAGTAGAAGGTGTAACTGAGTTTTTACCAATAAGCAGTACTGGTCATTTAATATTAGTTAATAATTGGATTGATTTTGAAGGTTCTTTTGCAAATTCATTTAATGTAATAATTCAATTTGGAGCTATTTTGTCTGTAATAGTTCTTTATTTTAACAAGCTTTATCCTTTTAGTAATACTAAAAGTTTAAAACAAAGACAAGAAACTATTAACCTTTGGCTTAAAGTTATTGTTGGGTTTATTCCTGCTGCTATTTTAGGATTTTTATTTGGAGATATTATAGAAGAAAAATTTTTTAATCCAACAACTGTAGCAATAATGCTTTTATTAGGTGGTATTGCAATATTAGTTTTAGAAAGAAAAAGTAAAAGACCTAGAATAAACAGCTTTCATGATTTAAGTTATAAAACAGCTTTTATAATAGGTACAATTCAGTGCCTTGCTATGATACCTGGAACGTCACGATCAGCTTCTACTATAATAGGTGCAATGCTACTTGGTTCTTCTAGGCAAATTGCTGCTGAATTTTCTTTTTTCCTTGCTATACCTACAATGGCTGGAGCAACTGCTTATTCTTTACTAAAAATGATTAAAAAAGGATTATTTATAACTTCTTCGCAATGGATACTTTTAACTGTAGGAGTTGTAGGTTCATTTTTAGTAGCTCTTGCTGTGATATCATTTTTTATGAATTACATAAAGAAAAAAGATTTCAAACTATTTGGCTACTATAGAATTATACTTGGACTATTGATATTAGGATACTTTTATATGATTTAAAAATGTAGGAGAAATTTCTCCTACATTTTTTTGTAACTATAATGAATCTTTTAACATTTTTATTACATCACTATTTTTCTCGCTAAATGTAGTTATAATAGTTAAGTGATCTATAGAACGTGTTAAAGCTGTATATATAATGTTTAAATTTTTTATAAAGCTTCTAATTTCATAATTAGTATTTTTTTCATTAAGGCCATGGCTATACAACATCTCAATTTGACAAAATATTACTGCCTTATATTCAAGATTATTAATAGCATATATATTTGATATTGTAACTCCCATTTTATTGCTTAAATTAGTCAATTCATCATTAGAATATATATATGGAATATTACTTTCCTCTAATGCTTTTCTAAGTATATATTGAAAATAAATCATATTTCCATTTTTTAACTTTCTTTTATTATAGGGATATATGATGGCTATATCAGAATATTTAAAGCCTTTTTGATTAACAAGATATTCTATTTCCCAAATTATAGCTTTTATTTTTTCCTCAATATCCTCTACAGTTATTATTTCTACTTGTTCCCCTTCTTTTCTAAGTGACTGTGTTTTTAAATAATAATTTTTAGGAAAATCTATATTTAATTTGTCCATATATTCTAATATATTTTGAGTAAAACTATTTATAAATGAAGTTATTTTTTTGGTTTGTCTATAGTTATAGTTAAACTCAACAATATCATTAAAGTCTATATTTTCCCATGATCCTATAAATGACTTTAGATTACTTTTTATATCTTTTCCTTTATCTGCTGATATATTAAATATATTTTTAGATTTGTATAGCATTCCTTGTATAAACTCTATTTCTTCTTGATTAAAATTTTCACATTCATCTAAAAATATACCTTTATATATTTTTTTATCTTTTAAAACATTCTTAACCTGTAAGAATACATTCTCAAAATATTTAGAAAAGTTTTCTTTTAACTTGTTATAGTCTACTACCAAATTGAATTGTTTTGCTAGTTTAAAAACAAACCCATGAAAATTATATATTTCTAAATTTTTAGGATTTTTCCCTAATATATGTATTTGATTTTTTATATCATTCATAAGCTGTTTATTAAAAGTTATAAATAGAAATCTATCTTTTGGATAAAGTCTTGCAAGTTTAATAGCTCTTGATATTAAAAGAGTAGTTTTACCGCTTCCAGCGGGAGCTAAAAATAAAGTATTTCCATATTTTATTGAATTTAGCTTTTTAAGCTGAAATGAACTCAAAAATAATGCAGTATACTTATAATCATCTTTAAAAAATGATATTCTTTTAAAGTCTTTATTTATTAGTCTATCACTTTCTTCCTTTTTTATAACATGATATTCTGGACATACATAAAACCTAAATAAATTTAATATTACATCTTCATTTTCACCTTTTAAATATTTATTAATCATACTTGAATCTTGTAGTATTTTTTTATAACTATTTTTATCAATTATATGATTTTGTATAAAATCACCAAAATCTTCATTATCATCAATATCAACATACGGCATTACATACACCATATTATATTTAACATCTAAATTAAATAGTTTTATTTCACTTACTAAATTAATATATTCTTCTTCCATTACCTCTAATAATTCTTCTTCTAAAATAGAATATATATCTTCATTTGTATCCATAAACTTTATAAAAAGTATATTATTATTCTCAATATACATCAAATCAATGTTTATACCTTCCACTGGAACTACTTTAGTTATTCCTATTCCTTTTAATTTTTTCTTAAAATGTCTATAAAAAGCTCTTTCACTATCTTTTATTCTTAGAGAATCTAACTCTGAAATTACATTAGTAGAATATATTCTCAATTTTATCCCCCTCAATCTTTTTTTCTATTATATCATTTTTTATTTAAAAATAAACCATAGCTTACCAGCTATGGCTTATTTTTTTGTTAGTTTTTAAATTTATCATAATTTTCTTCTAACCACTTATTTATTTTTCTTCTTATTTTTCTTTCTTTTACTTCTTCAAAAATTCTATCATTAATTTTTAAATTTTCTTTTATATTTTCTACTTCTGTTGGATAACATAAAAATTCTCCATTTTTATTTATAAAACCTATTGATAATACTTCATATTCTTCTTTTTCATTATTTTTTCCCATTACTAAGCCATATTCTACTGTACCATCTTCTCCTTTTGTCATTTTAACAAGTTGATTTTCCGATAATTTTTCTAACATTTTTTTCTTTCCTTTCTTTTTTTATTTTGTATTTATTATTTCTAAATTTATTTTTTTTATGTTTTTTTGTTTGTTTTTATTTCTACTAGGAATTAACATCTAAAAAAATAAATTTATCTAGTTTTAGTGAACCTTAAAAGTTATGATAAACAATTCTAATATACCTAATTTTTCTCCCTAAAAGAAAATAATATGTATATCCATAAAATCAACTTTTTATAAAATTTATTTAAGGATAAGTTCAATATTTCTATTTGACTTATCCTTAAATATTAAAAATTTATTTTACATTATACATTCCATGGCTATTCATATAATTAAAGAGTTCTTCTCCATGTCTTTGTTCATCTTGTTGAATATGTTGAAAAGCTTGTCTAACTACTGGATTAGCAGATTCAAAAACAGCTATATCATAATTACTTGAAACATGTTTTTCTGTAGATAATAAATCTATACAAAGATTTTTATCATTCTCATTATTCATAGTTCCTTGAGAAGGAGTTTGATTTTGTTGCTGCTGTTGAGGATGAGCTAAATTTGGCTGCTGTCCCTGAAGTAACTGATTAATAGTATCAAGGTGATGCTGTTCCTCTGTAGCAATTTTATTAAAAAGCTGTTTTAATTGTGGATCCTGAGCTTGTTGAGCATATTTTTGATATTTTTGAACGCAGATTCCTTCTTGAATTTTTCCATCTTCTAAGTACATTCTTTCTTTTTGACTAAGTTGTATTTGCATAATCACACCTCCTTATAATATTTTTTACAAAAAAAATACTTTTATTCAGATTCTTATGATATTTTTTAAATCTCTTGATAACTTTACCCTTCTTTAAAATAAGCAATATTTATGCCAGTTTTAACCTTTTTATAATTAATTAAATCAATAACACAATTCAGAGAATAATCTCTCTATGCTTTATAATTTAACTTAAATATATTCATACAATAAAAAATCTTGAAGATGCCTCAGCTTTTATTAGAACTCAACAAATTGTTTTTGTGATGCAAATTAAATAGCGTGTCATATAATTATTAAAACCTTTGCCATTTTTATGACAAAGGTTTTTTTATTTTTTTCTTCTTATCTTTAGTTTTTTAAGTATTAATAACGTAGTCTCAATAAATATAGACTTTCATATAAAAACTAAATTAAAGAAACAATTAGAATATACCTATTTTTTTAATTTCATATTAACAATCTGTGCAATATCTTTATTTTCTTTATTAAGATCCATTAAATACATAAATACAGAGCCTTTATATGGTATATTTTTAGTTATAACTGTATTCTCAAGGCATTTTCTAAGTACAGCTATAATACAATCTTCATTATGATTTTCTTGACAATTCTTACAATGTTTACAAGTGTTTGCTATTCCTGAACAAACTAAGTCTTCATCATAATATTTAAGATCATTATTTGGTATTAATTTACTTGCACCTTCTATTTGCATAACTCCTTTTGATTTAGAAAACTCTAATAGTCTTTTAGCATATCCAATTAAACATTTTTTATTATTGCATTCTTCAGTTTTATAATATGTACAATCTTCACAAATATTATTTAATATATCTAAAGTCTCTAAAATATTACTCATATTTTCCCCCTATTCTAATTTGATTTTCCAACCTGAAATACTATATAAACGCTAAAAATTCCTCATCTATGTATTCTTTTTTATTCTCTTTTATATTTTCATCAATAAATTTATCAATACCGATTCTATTAATAGTTCTAAAAATTCTCTCTTTCTTTTTCCCTTCTTCTATGTATACATCAAGTACATATTTTAATGCATTTTTAACATTTTCTCTCGATATATTATTATATATTTTAGTTGCATGTATAGGTTTAACAGTAGAACCTCTTCCCCCTATATATACATCATATTTATCTTTTCCTTTAGCTATAACTCCAAAATCTGCACATAAAGGATCTGTACATCCTCTTGAACATCCAGCTACAGCTATTTTAAAGTCATGGGGAGTTTGAATACCAAAATATTCATTTTCTATTTCTATTCCTAAATTAAGCGCAGTATCAAGCTGTCTTTTACAAAGTCCCTCACCTGCACTACATCCTTTTACATTTCTTACTTGAGATCCAAAATTCCCAACTTTAAAATTATACTCAGGTGCCATAATTTCAACCTTTTTTAACTGTTCTTCACTTCCAACTACAACTAAAGTTTGTCTAGTAGAAAGCTTGACCACAGGAACTTGTAACTCTTTTAATTTAATAGAAAAATCACATAAAGAATCAACTGATATAACACCACAATTAGATACCAAAACCATTGCATATGACCCATTTATTTGTTCAAATATAGCTTTTTCCATAATTTACCTCCTTTAACTCTACTCTAAAATTATATTTCTAATTTTGTTTCTAGTCAATTAATAATACTAAAAAAGTTACTAGAAAAATAAATTGCTAGTAACTTAAAAAATATATCTTAATAAAAATTAAGTATTCCTTCTTGTTCTAACCTAATTTTATTTTTTATCATATAGTCTATAACTTCATGAAATTCTTTATATTCATCACTGCTTAATAATTTTTCAAGTTCTTTTGTATATTTATCATCATCAATAGCCATGGCTTTCTCCCTATATTTAATCAAAGTTTTTTTATCCATTAAATATGGTTTAAATAAAATACCTGCTTTTTCTCTTAAATGATTTATTATTCTAAATCCACCTAAATCTATATCTGACCAATGATAGAATGTAAGTTTATTATTAAAATCATATATCTTTTTTAATAAATTTCTTCTAACGAAATTATGGTATCCTCCTAAGTATATTATAAGCTCATTATTTACGTTGTAAAAATGAAAAGCTGTTAAGTTTTCTATTGTAATCACTTTTTTTACATTTAAAGACTTTATTTCTAATTTTTCTATTAAAGATGAACTTAGTCCTATTTCTCCATTTAATTTTTCTAAATCAATTGTTTCATTATTTATTTTTAAAATTCCTTTTCCCTTTAAATAGATATATGTAGGATTTTTTATTACATTTGATTCTGAAAACACATCTATATCAGGATTAAAATTTCCATAGTCAATCATAATTCTTTTAATTTTATTTTCTATTTTCTCCAGTTTCTTTGAATCATTAAATAATTTTATACTTAACACTCTTTTAGGAATCTCAGTTTTTTGATTTACTACACCAATAACACCTCTAATTAAATCTTTAATTAGATTTTGATTTTCTATATCTAAATATTTTTTTACACTTCTTTTTTCTTTCAAAAGTTTTATCATGTCCTTTAAAAATTCATCTATCCATGTATTAGTATAAAGATAATTATTTAATAAATTTATTGTTTCTTCTTCTAGAGAACTTTTTTTTACTCTATTTAAATAATTATATATTTCATCTAATTTTTCTATATTTAGCTTAACTTTTTCTATAATATTATTTTCCTGATATTTTTTCCAATGTATTTTTATATAATCTTTATTTTCTAAATTGATACATTCTTCATTTATATTTTCTTTATATTCAAATTCTAATTCATTATAGTAGTTTGGAAGTTCTTTTTTGTTAAATTTAAAATAAATATTGACATTAACTTTATTATCTCCTTTATATAAAGAGCTTTTTTCGTATTTATCTATTAATTTATTTAAAATTAACTTACTGTAATTCTTCATAGGAAAAAGCCTCCACCCAAGAGAATTTATCTTCTTTAGTTACTAAAAGAGTTGTTTTCACATAAGGTGAAATCAATTCTATTTTTTGAGGAGGTGCAGCAAGTATTATTTGAAGGTTTAATTTGTTTAAAAAAGTCATCATACTCTCTATTCTATTTTCATCCATTTTATCAAATGCTTCATCAAATAATATAATTCCTATAGAGTCTCTATAATCATCACTTGAATACATTTGTACAAATGAAGCTGCAATAGCTACATAATAAGGAGTTTGTGTTTCTCCTCCACTTTTTTCTCTACAAACTTTAGAAAAAGAAGATGTAGTATTATCTTCATGGTATATTTTTATATCATAATCCATATAAGTTCTATAATCTGTATATTTTTCTAAAGCAGCATTAGCCTGCTCATTATCTATTACTATCATATCAAAGAGCTCCTCCATTGCCTCTTTATGAGTTTGTTCAAATGAGTTGCTAAATAAAGTAAATTCTCCACCAATATTCATATCGTCCATTATCATATTATAAAATTTTTCATTACCCTTTGATGGGAAGCATTTGAATTTATATTCATCACGACCAAATTTTATCCCCTTTAGTGCTTCATTTATTTTTCTAAATTCCTTTTGTGCAAGTCTTATGTTTTCTTGAAGCTTTGATATAAAGTGGTCTTTAAATTCTATTTCTGTGTTTTTCTTTGCAGTTTTTAATTTTTCTTCATATTCTATAATTTGACTGTCTTTTAATCTTTTATATTCACTATAAAATTCATCCATTCCTTCTATTCCTTCAGCTCCACCAAAGTGAAATAGATTGTTATATTCTCCTTGTGCTTTTTTAAGCTCATCTAATTTATTATTTTTTTGTGTAATAAAACCAACTTTACTTTTATTATAGTTTTCATATACTAAGTGAGGATTTTTGTCTTTTATAATTTCCAAATATCTTTGTTGTGCTTTATTTATAATTTCTATGTTATTTTGTTCATACTCTTTTAAATAATTTTCTTCTTCATTTATTTTATATTTTAGATTATCTATTTCTTTTTCAATATGCTTTATTTCTATTTCTGATTCTTTAGCTTTTTCAATATAATTTTCTTTTTGCTCTTCCATAGTATTTATTTCTTTTTCTACTTCTTTAAGCTTAAACTGTATCTGAATTATTGTACTAGTATCTATACTTTTTAATTCTTCATTTAAATTATTAAGCTCTTTTTGCTTATTAACTACTTCTAATTTTATATAACTATTTTCTTTAATATAGGATAATCTCATTTTTTGAAATAAAGATATAGTTTCATCTAGTTTTTTAATTTCAGTTTCTATTTCATTTATCTTTAATATACATTCTCTTTTTTCTTCTTCTTTTAGCTCTAACTGCTTTTTATACGCATCTATTCCTATATAAGGTTTATTGTAAACTTTTGGGTTGATTTGTCTTGCTGTGTAGTTTTGATATACCATACATGTTGGAGTAATTGATATATTATATTTTTTTAGCTCATCTACATTCTCACACATTGTTACTTTTCCTAAAATCATATTTATATAATTTTTAGCATACTTATTTTTAGAAGTAACCATATGAGCTAGACTTTCTTCACTACATTTTTCATAATTTTCAAGTTTTTGAGTATTTATAAGTCCTACTCCATGTATTTTAAGCTTATTTTTTACATTTTCATATATTCTTAAAGATATATCAAAATACTCTGAATCTACTATTAAATTAAACCTTTGAGTATTTAAATATCCTTCTACTGCATTTTGCCATCTTTCATCCTTAACTTGTAATAATTCACATACGGGTCTTGGCTCTACATCCTTTTGAAGTTCTCTTTTTATTTCTTCTCTTATTGCATTTTTTAAGTTTATAATATTTTCATCATATACTAATTTTTTATTATTTAATATTTTTATATCTTTTTGTATATCTTCTAATTTACTTTTATATTCTTTAAGTTTTTGATTAAACTCTGCCCTTTCATTTAATTTTTCATTATGTATAATTTTGCTGTTTAATTCATATTCATTAATTACATTTATAAAATTATTAATATTTTCTTCGTTTATCGTTATATCCTTATACTTATAAAACGCTTCTAATCCTTTAAACTTATTTATTTTTTTATATAAATTTTTAGCTGTTTTAAATTCTTCCTTTAATACTTTATCAAATTCTATTTCTTTTCTTTTTTTCACATTTAATTCTTGTTTTATAAACTCTATTTCTTTTTTAATATTATTAATCATTCGATATGTATCATTACTAAGCAGTGATGTATGAAGTTCATCTTTATATGATTTTCTTTTGTTTAAGTTTAATTTTAATTCATCAAGTTTTATTTTATAATTATTATTTAAATCTTCTTTATCTTTTTTATTTTTTTCATTATTAATTAAATCAAGCTCTAATCCTTCTTTTTTAGCTTTAATTATTATATAATCTTGAATTTTTATTGTTTCTTCAATTTTATTTAGCTGATTATATATACTATCTATATTTTCAAGTTTATTTAACTTTTTCTTTATTTCCTTTAATACATTTTCAAATTCTAATAAGCTTCTAACGTTTTCTTTTAAGTTTTCAATATTTACTTCTTTTTTATCTAGTAAATATGAATATACAAAGTCTTTTACATTGTTTATTGGTCTAAAAGCAAGTGCTTTTGGTAATAAATCAAAAAATCTATCATTAAAAGCTCCTAATCTATTACGATAGTCTTTTCTTGCTTCAATATTTGTATTATGTATTTTATGAATATAGTTTTTTATATTTATTTTAAAATTATTTATATTTCTCGGGAAATCATTATCAAAAAATAAGTTGTCAATTATCTTTTGATTTTCTATACGATAAAATAAAGTCTTTGGTGTGCTTAAGTTACTTGCCGAATCTATAACACACCCAATTATAAAGTATCTTTTTTTACTTTCTTCATAAAATTCTAATGCAACATGTGATGTAATATCTCCACTTCTTTCATATTGATTAGAGTCTTTTCCTGTTTTACACCTTACATATCCAATTAAATCTCTTTTTCCTTTTTCATTTGCTGCACTATTAAATCTTTGTTTACCAGCAGTTAATACATACTGAAGTGCATCTAGTATTGTAGACTTTCCAGCTCCATTTTCTCCAGTTATTAAGCAGCTTCCCTTAATATCTAGTGTTTCATTTTCTATATAATGCCAATTAATCAATTTCATCTTCATAAGCTTCTTCATCTGTACCACCACCTTTTTTGTAACTGTCTAGTTTTTCATATATTTTGCTAATATCCTCAACCTTTATTGCTAACAATATACTTGGATATATTATTATTCTGCTTCCTGAATCTAAATAACCTCTGTCTATAGGTTCAATAATATTATATTTTTTAAATAATCTTAATGCACTTTGTAATGTAGTTTTTTCAATGGGTTTATCTTTAATTTTTAATGCATTAAATTTTTCGTGTATATCATCTATTCGTATTACTACGTTATCTGCAAGAGATAATTCTTTTAACTTTTCATGGTACAAAAGTCTTAAAATTAAAAGTATTATGCTTTCATATAATTTAAAGTTATATCTATTATAATTATAATTATTAACTAAATGTATAACTCCATAAGTTTCATCTATTTCAAGCTCCCACCCAATTATATTAAGATACTGACTAAATATTTCCTTATGGGTTTGCACAAAATAATAATCTTTTTTGTTATCTTCCTTTTTCTTTGTTAAAAAACATAAGGATAATAATTTATTACATATCCTTGAAAAATTTTCTTTTTCTTTAGTATTTAAAGTTTCATACTTTTCCTTCACTTTATTTCCTCCATATTTCAAAATCGTTAAATATAAAATTATTTATTGTTACACTTTTATTAAGCTTTTTCACTGTATAATTTACAAATTTGCTTTTAGAATAAAGTAGTATATAAATAATTTTTACAAAATCTTTACTGTTTTCAATTGGAAGCATAGATGCATTTGTTACTTTTTTATCCTTTAGAATGTTTAGTACATATTCATCTATATTCTTTCTACTTAGTCTATTTTTGCTTTTTTCTTTAATATATTTTATTTTATTTTCTCTTTCTTCTTTAGACAGCTTATTAGATTTGTTTATTTTTTCAGGTTTAAATGTCTTTTTACCTTCAGTTGATATATATAATGATTTTTCATCTATAAAATTCTGAGTAAATACTGAAAATATATTCTTTAGTTCTTCAAAATTATATTCTTTTATATCTATACTATTTTCAATTACTGCATCAGCTATATATTTTAATATAGTATTTATTTTTCCACCTAAGTCCTTTGAGCTATTTAGTAGTAGTTTTATTCTTGCAACTGATGATCTTATGTATTGAGTATTTTTTCTATCTATTTCATTAATTATATAATCTATATCACTTATTAAATTTATTGTATCATTAAGTGAATTTATCGTTTTTTCATATGCACTTTCAAAGTTATCTTCCTTTTCCATTTTAATTAATTCTTCACATATAGTCTTAATTGTTTCTTTATCTTTTTTTATTTCTTCTAGTTTTTCTATAATTTTTGGTCTAAATTTACTTACATTGTCAGAGGTTTTTAATCTATGATAACCTTTATCTATAATGTTATGAATATAATCATCAAAAAAAAGCTTTATAATTTCCTGTGCACTTTTTTTATCTACTATTTTTTCTATATATTTTTTTATATTAGAATTTAAACTCTTTAATCCACTTATAAGCTTGTCTGTATTTTCATAAACTTGTTCTAACATTATACTTTTATTTATATTCTCATTCCCATATAATATTGAATATATTGTATATACATATCCTTGATATTCAAGCTTTTCATTGTTCATTATAGAATCTAGTGTTTGTATAATAGCGATTGCATAATCTTGAAGATTTATTATTTCTTTATAATTAGATGTGATTTCTATGTCTATCCATCCACATTCTTTGAGTTTTCTTATTATAAAGTTAGAGTTATCCCTAGAATTTTTTAGATTACTTTCTTCTTCTATAAACACATTTTTTTCTTCAATATTTTCAAAGTAATCACTAAGAGCATCTACTATTATTTCTCTTTCTATTCCAAATGAAGTATTATTTTTCAATATTTTATATATTATAAAAATACAATCTGAATATATGTTTTTTTTAGTAGAAGATAATATACTAAAAAATTTATCTGGCATTACATCAAATAGTTTCAATTTTTTCAACTCCTGTATAAATTTAGCTAGTATTGATTATATCATACATTTAAATACTTTTAGATAAAATAGTTTGGAACAAAATATCACTTCGTGATACTCTCAGATGAGTAGCAGAGCTACTCATCTGTATTTTTTGAAACTAATTCACCATTACATTTTGGACATATAAGTATAGGCATTTTTACTTCAAAATTCTCAATATCACAACCAGAAGCAAAAAAGTCATCTTCAATAAATTCATCAATAATAAACCTAGGTACATCTTCTTCAAATCTACACTCCAAACATTGATATCTGTAAGTCTTCTCGTCTGTTTCTATCCCAAAGGGATACGCTTCCTCGTCCTCTCCCATATCTAGGAAGTTCTCTTTCTCTAAAT
>NZ_FRAE01000086.1 GCF_900142235.1 Tepidibacter formicigenes DSM 15518
TTTTTTATAACGAATAGGAAATTATATTCCTATTTAAATTGTGGATAAATATAAATTCCGTTATGAGTTTTAAGCAACGGAATTCGTTAGAATTCGTTGGCGCCATGAAATTTTAAAAAAGTCTACATTGTAAAATCTTTAGAATAAAGACTTTTTTATAATACTTTAGAACTAATATTCAATAAAATTCAAAAAAAGTATCATACTGGAATTAAATTAGTTTTTTAGCATATAGTTTTTTTGATATAATGACTTTGTAAGAAATTAAAAAGGAGAGGTAGTATGAATATAGAAAAAATACTTCAAGAAGAGTTAAGCTTAAAAGAATTACAGGTTGTAAATACTATAAAACTTATAGATGAAGGAAATACTATTCCCTTTATAGCTAGATATAGAAAAGAAATGACAGGTAATCTTAGCGATGTATTGTTAAGAGAATTTCATGATAGACTTAATTATCTTAGAAATCTGAAAAGTAGAAAAGAAGATGTATTAAGGCTTATAGAAGAAATGGGCAAGCTTAATGAGGAAATAAGAGCAAACATTAAAAAAGCTAATACTCTTCAAGAGGTTGAAGATGTATATGCTCCATTTAAACCTAAAAAAAGAACTAGAGCAACTATTGCAAAAGAAAAAGGACTTGAAAGTTTAGCTCTTAGCATACTTAATTATGACATAGAAGATTTAATAAATGAATCTAAGAAATATATAAATGAAGAAAAAGAAGTAAATAGTGAAGATGATGCTATAAAAGGAGCCTTAGATATAATTGCAGAGATTGTATCAGAGGATGCTTCTCTTAGAAAAATTATAAGAAGGATGGCTTTAAATGAAGGAGTGATAACATCTAAAGGAGCCAAAGATGAAAAATCAGTATACGATATGTATTATTCATATAGTGAAAAGGTGAAAACTATAGCTCCTCATAGAATACTTGCCGTAAATAGAGGAGAAAAAGAAAAGTACTTAAAAGTAAAGATTGAGCTTCCTGATGAGAATATATTATATAAAATAAAGAATAAATATATAAAAAATGAAAATGAAGAAATTTCTAAATACATAATTCAATCTATAGAAGACTCCTATAAGAGGCTTATTTTTCCTTCTATAGAAAGAGAAATAAGGAATCATTTAACAGAAATTGCTCAAGAAAGAGCCATAAAAGTATTTGGAGAAAATATTAAAAAGCTTCTTCTTCAGCCTCCGGTAAAAGGAAAGGTAGTTATGGGTTTTGACCCAGCGTATAGAACAGGATGTAAAATAGCTGTAGTTGATGCAAATGGAAAGCTTTTAGATACTATAACTATCTATCCAACAGAGCCTCAAAATGATATAGAAGGATCTAAGAAAGTATTAACTGAGCTTATAGATAAATATAAAGTAGATATAATTGCAATAGGAAATGGGACGGCTTCAAGAGAATCTGAAATGTTTGTAGCATCTTTAATTAAAGAAATTGATAAAGACATAAAATATATTATTGTAAGTGAGTCTGGGGCTTCTGTTTATTCAGCATCTAGTCTTGCTAGTGAAGAGCATCCTGATATAAATGTATCTTTAAGAGGAGCAATATCTATAGCTAGAAGACTTCAGGATCCTCTTGCAGAGCTTGTAAAAATTGAACCAAAGCATATAGGGGTTGGACAATATCAGCATGATGTAAATCAAAAAAGACTAAGCGAAGTTTTAAGTGGAGTAGTAGAGGATAGTGTAAATAGTGTAGGTGTTGACCTAAACAGTGCATCTTACTCACTTCTTGAACATGTAGCGGGAATTACTAAATCTATTGCTAAAAATATAGTTTTATATAGAGAAGAAGTTGGAAAATTCAAATCTAGAAGTGAAATAAAAAAAGTGAAAAGGTTAGGACCAGCTGCTTTTGTTCAATGTGCAGGATTTTTAAGAATATCAGAATCTAAAAATCCACTAGATAATACAGGAGTACATCCAGAAAGTTATGCTGTATGTAAAGCGTTATTAGAAAGAATAGGATATGAATTAGATGATATCAAAAATAAAAATATAAAAGGTATAGATACAAAAATAAAAGAAATTGGAATAGATAATCTAAGCAAAGAGTTAAATGTTGGAATACCAACATTAAGTGATATAATAAATGAAATAAAAAAACCTGGAAGAGATCCAAGAGAAGAAAATATAAAGCCTATATTTAGAAGTGATGTTTTAAAAATAGAGGATATTAAAGAAGATATGATACTTAAAGGAACAGTTAGAAATGTAGTGGATTTTGGAGCATTTGTTGACATAGGAATTAAAAACGATGGACTTGTTCATAAATCACAAATGAGTGATAAGTTTGTAAAAGACCCAATGGAAATAGTATCTATAGGAGATATAATAGATGTAAGAGTGATAGGTATTGATATTGAAAAGAAAAAAGTCTCACTTTCTATGAAGGGGATTTAGAGGATATGAGTATATGTAGAAGGTTAAAGTTTGCAACAAAACTTCAAAATATTATGATATTAAGTACAAAGCTTGAAAGAGATTATTCTATAATATCAAGGTATTTAAATTTGATTTTAAAAAAAGATGAAAGAATACTTATAATAGTAGATAAAATTTATTTAGATAGAGTTTTAGAAAATTTAAAAAAATATGTGTTCAATTTAGATAAATATATAGATTCAAAAAAGATAGCTATAGTAGAATGTGAAGAATTTATAGAAGATACGAATTTGTTTTCTACACTCAAAAAAGAAAGTTTAGCTTTAGGATATGAAAAAGTAAGTATAATTGGGATTTGTACAAGAGAATTAAATACAAAAATTGAATTGATAAAAGGAGCAATTGAAGCAAATTGTGAGTATCTTTGCTATTATAATGTTTTAGATTTATCTATAGAAGGTTTACTAGAGCTATCTTCTTATTATAAAGGAATTTTATTTGAAGATGAGGAAACTGTTGAAATTTATAGTAACAAAAGAATAAAAGAATTAAAACTAATACTTGAAAGTATCCAATCTTCTGTAAAAGCTAAGAAAAATACTTATGATAATATAAAAGATCTTGAAAAATTAAATTCTTTTTTAACTAGTGTAAATAAAATAAAAAGTTTAGATGACTTTTTAAAAAATTTTTTAAAGCTTGTAACTAACATAATGAATGCCTCAGATGGTGGAATTTTAACAAAATCAGAAGGTGAAAGCTTTGATATATATTATAAAATGGGAAAATTTTGCAAGTGTATTGAGAACAATATAAATTTAAAATTAAATGAAAATGAACTTGTTGAGAAAATTAATTTGAAAGATACAATAATGATTTTTTTAAATATTAATGAGTTTACAATTATATACTTATGCTTTGATAAAAATAAATATTGTTATCAGAATAAAGATATATTAGAAATATATGTATCTTCTGCTAGAAATATAGTTAATGCATTTTTAGAAAAAATAAAAAATGATAGTATAATAAGTCAAAACGAAAAATTAAAGGCATTAGGAGAGATATCTAATGGAGTAGCACATGATTTTAATAACATACTTGCTAGCATATCTGGATATGTAGATTTAGCTTTAGTAAAAAATCAAGATAAAACTGTTAGGGATTATCTTGAGGTTATAAAAAGAGCTTCTCTTGATGGAGCTGAAATGTTAAGACGTATTCAAGAGTTTACTAAAGATATAAAAGAAGGAGATGAGCATTTTTTTGAATTAGATAGAATAATAAAAATAGCTTTAAATATGATATCTCCTAAAATAGAAGAAAAATGTATGTCTGGAATTAAGATAAATATAAATAAAGATTTAAGAGAAAATGCGAATATAAAGGGAAGAGAATTTGAAATAAGAGAAGTAATAATAAATATCTTAAATAATGCTATTGATGCAATGCCTCAGGGTGGAGACATACATGTAAGAACTTATAATATAGAGAATAATATATTTATAGAAATAGAGGATACAGGAGATGGAATACCTAAGAACATACTGCCTAGAATATTTGACCCGTTTTTTAGCACAAAGGGTGTTAATGGAAATGGGATAGGACTTTCGGTTTCTTATAAAATAATAAAAGACCATGGCGGAACTATAAAAGTTGAAAGCAATGAAGGAATAGGAACAAAATTTATATTTTCTCTTCCAATAGAGTTAGAAGAAGTTAAAAATATTGATTCAGTTAATGAAGGATATAATCAGGCTTATTGCAAAGTTTTAGTTGTAGATGATAAGATTCCTGTTGCCATGGCAACAGGAGAGATATTGAAGAGTATGGGGAAAGAAGTAGATATATGCTTTAGTGGGGATGAGGCACTTCAAAAGCTTAATAAAACTAAATTTAATTTAGTTATAAGTGATTTAGCAATGCCTAATTTAAATGGAATAGAACTTGCACAAAAGGCTAAAGAAATTTATAAAGATATAAGATTTATTCTTATGACTGGTTGGCTTGGAGATATAGGAGATTATAATAGTGATACAATAGACTATATATTAGAAAAGCCTTTTGGGATAGAAGAAATAAAGAAAATACTACAAATGTTTAATTAGGAGGCAAATGATGATTTCTTGGGGGAATATAGGAGTAATAGGTTCGGGAAAAATATTTGCATTAGACCTAATGGAAAAGTATATAAATACATCTTTAGAAAAAGGCAATTTGTGTGTTTTTTTAGGGAATAAAGACTTGTTTGAAAAGTACGACATAAATAATAAAGATAAAGTAGTTATATTTGAAGATTATAACTTTAAATATGAAGAATTAGAAAAAAAATCTAATAAAATATGTATTATTGCAACTTCCGATTGGATGTTAGAAAACTTAGAAGAGTTACAAAATCGTAGAAATGAAAAAATAAGAGTAATGAATGACAATAGATATAGAGTATATACATTTTTTAATATAATAGATTTTGAATTAGATGTAATAGAGAGATGTTTATTACTTCATGATAAAGTAATATTTGATAATCAAAATAAAAGACAAACAATAAATATACAAGAAATGAATAATATAAGATTTTTATTAAAATCTATCCAAAAAGCAAAGCTTGATAATTTAAATTTAGAGAAAAATAAAAAAAACTTACAAATACTAAATGACTCCATAATTAGCCTTAGTTTTGAAAATAACTTAGATAAAATCATTAAAAAAACTATAGAAACAGTATTAAGTATAACTCATGCAGACTATGGATCTATAACAATACTTTTTAATAATAAAAAAATAGAAAAGGAATATTCATATTCTAATATAGATATGACTTATAGTTATAGGATATATGCTAATACTCAGATAGTGGGAATACTTACTCTTGGGTATAAAGAAAATTCCTATAAAGGAAAATCAGATGATTATGTAATAGATGTTATATGTAGTAGTTTAGGAGATATTATATATACTTTTAAAGAAAGAGAAGAAGGAAAAATACTTAAAAATAGTAATAATAAAATAAGATATATGGGAGAACTTGCAGGAGGTATAGTTCATGATTTAAACAATGTATTTTCTATAATAAAAGGATATACTCAGCTTCTTAGTATAAATAAACAAGCCTATGATATAAAAGAATATATAAATATTATATATAATGGAACAAATGAAGCTATAAACAAAGTAAAGAATTTACAGGATTTTTCAAGAAATATAAAAGAAGATAAAAAATATATATGCATAAATGATATAATAGTAAAGGCTATAGAAACTACTAGACCTAAATGGGAAAATATGACTCATATAAGAGGGAGGAATATTAATATAGTTTTAGATTTAAATAGTATACATAATATATTTGTTCAAGAATCAGATATAAGAGAGGCTATAGTTAATATGATTTTAAATTCTGTAGATTCGATGGAAGATGGAGGGAATATATATATAAATAGCTATGATGAAGAAGAGGATGTTGTAGTGGAAATAATAGATGAAGGAAAAGGAATAGACAATGAAATAATAGACTTTATATTTGATCCTTTTTTTACAACTAAAGAAAAAAGTACAGGGCTTGGTCTTAGTATAGTAAAGAAAAATATAGAAGCAAATGAAGGAAAAATACAAGTTCGATCAGTTAAAGGAAAAATGTCAAAATTTAAAATAAAGCTACCTATTAGAGAGGAGAATGCAAAGTGTTATGTATAAAAAATGGTAAAATATATACTATGGCAAATGGAGTAATAGATGGAGATATATTAATAAAAGATGGGAAAATAGAAGAAATAGGAAAGAATTTAGTAGTTCCTTTAGATGTTAAGGTAATAGATGCGAGAGGAAATTTTGTGTTTCCTGGATTTATAGATGCTCATACACATCTTGGAATATGGGAAGATGGTATGGGTTATGAAGGAGCAGATGGAAATGAAGAAACAGATCCTATAACTCCACATTTAAATGCTATAGATGGAATAAACCCTATGGATAGAAATTTTAAGGAAGCTATACAAGGTGGAATTACAACTGTAGCAAGTGGACCTGGAAGTGCAAATGTAATAGGAGGACAATTTGTAGCTATTAAAACTCATGGAGATAGAATTGATGATATGCTTATAAAAACAATAGGAATTAAAATTGCCTTTGGAGAAAATCCAAAATCTGCTTATGGAAAAGAAGATAAAACTCCTCAAACTAGAATGGCTACAGCATCACTTCTTAGAGAAACTTTAAAAAAAGCAGAGTTTTATTTAGATGATATGACTGAATATGAGGAAAATGAAGATGCAGATAGACCAGAATATGATATAAAGATGGAAGCTTTAATGTCTCTTTTAAAAAAAGAAATACCTCTAAAAGCTCATGCTCATAGAGCTGATGATATATTTACAGCAATTAGAATTGCTAAAGAATTTGATTTAAATCTTACAATAGATCACTGTACAGAAGGACATTTAATAGTAAAACATTTAGCTAAAGAAAATTATCCTATAATAGTTGGGCCGTCTCTTTCTGAAAGAAGTAAAATAGAGCTTAAGAATCTAACGTTTGAAACACCAGGAATTCTTTCAAATGAAGGACTTAAGGTATGTCTTATGACAGATCATCCAGTTGTTCCTGTTCAGTATTTACCACTTTGTGCAGGACTTGCTGTAAAAGCTGGAATGGATAAAAACAAAGCATTAGAGGCTATTACTATAAACCCAGCACAAGTTCTTGGAATAGATGATAAAGTAGGATCTATTGAAGTTGGAAAAGATGCTGATATAGTAATATGGAACGGAGATCCTCTTGAAGTTCAAAGTAAAGTATTATATACAATAGTTAATGGAGAAGTGGTTTATGAAGCTTAGGTAATTATTAATATATAAATTGACATTGATTTGAAAAAGTATTATCATTAAATTAACAATTAAATTAATAAGTTTGAAGATAATCTTCAGGGCAGGGTGAAATTCCCGACCGGCGGTTATAGCCCGCGAGCCATTTTGGCAGACTTGGTTAGATTCCAAGGCCGACAGTAAAGTCTGGATGAAAGAAGATTGATATATAGTATATATATTTATATATCTTATAAAGCCTGAAGTATATCTTCAGGCTTTAAATATTTAGGAGGTATGAATATGTATAATCAAATTTCTGCTAAAAAAAGTTTTTTTAGTACGTCTTCTTTAGTTAAAATATCTATTCTTTCTGTTTTATCTTATTTAATTATGTTTATAGAAATTCCAGTTTTATTTTTTCCAGTTTTTTTAAAATTAGACTTTTCAGATATACCAGCTATTATAGGAGGTTTTGCATTAGGACCAGTAGCAGGAGTATTTATAGAGCTTATTAAAAACTTACTTCATTTTGTAACTAAAAGTAACACTGGTGGAGTTGGAGAATTTGCAAATTTTTTAGTTGGTGGAGGATTCGTATTTGTATCATCAGGAATATATTATATAAATAAGAATAAAAAGAATGCTGTAATTGGATGTATAGTTGGAACAATTGCCATGGCTGTTATCGGAGGATTTGCTAATTATTATATATTAATTCCTTTTTATGCAAAGATATTTCCAATAGAAGCTGTTGTTCAAATGGGAACAGTAGTAAATAAGTCTATAATTGATGTGAAAACTTTAATATATTATGCTATAGTTCCTTTCAATTTACTAAAGGGAGTTATAGTTTCAATTATAACTGCGATATTATATAAAAAGGTTTCTATAATACTAAAATAAATTTACAACTATTTTACAAGTTTATAACAATTTTATAAAAATAATATTAGTGTAGTAAAATTTACTACACTTTTAATTTTTGCGGATAATATTTGTTTATAGAATATAATGACTATTTATGTTAAAATAAAAAGTAGAATAAAGTATAAAAGAGGTGAGATTATGCAGGATAAAATGTATGGGTTATTAGAAAAAATATATACTGAATTAAATATATTTAGACAAGAAACTAATGATAGATTTGAAAATATAGAGAATAGAATAGGGAATTTAGAGGGTAAAGTTGAAAATATAGAGAATAGAATAGGGAATTTAGAG
>NZ_FRAE01000068.1 GCF_900142235.1 Tepidibacter formicigenes DSM 15518
TAAATGGATATCAAGTTAGAAGCCAAAAAAGTATTACTAGATATCTAATAATAATGTTAGTAGCTTACACTTACTCCAAATTATGTTCAGGCGTAGCCTTAAGTTTCAACACTGGATTTAAAAAAATACAAAACAATTTAAGAAAAACACAACTTATTAATATTTATAATGCTGCAATACAAGGTGAACCTATTAATAAAATTTTTGAGTATCTGAAAATTGCATAGAAATGACTTTGGCTATTTAACTGTAAAATTTTTCAAGTAAAATTGCACTTTTATAGATCTATCAATTTATGAAATTGTAAGAAATAGAGAGTATTTAAGAGAAAATAAAAGTATATAGAGGGAGGTGAAAAGATGAAGTTATCGTTTAAATTTAAACCAAGTTTTACAGTTAAACAGTTAAATATTATAGAAGAATTATCTTTTCATACAACAAAACTATACAACATAGTGAACTATGATTTAAGAAAAAATGGTTTTAAATCCTATGTAGAAGTAGAAAATATTTTTAAGTCTAATTGGCACTGTGACTTCCTTCATAGTCATACAAGGCAACAAACTTTTAAAGTATTAGAGCAAAATTGGAAATCATATTTTGCAAGTATTAAAGACTATAAAATAAATCCACATAAGTATAATGGATTACCTAAACCACCTAAATTTAAAAATATGGAGAACAGAAAAAATGAAATTATATTTACTAATTTAGCTATTAGATTTAAAGAAAATACATTAATGTTATCTCTTTCTAAAGCAATTCAAAAACTGTTTGAGGTAGACAGTTTAAATTTTGAGGTTTCTGATAAACTTCAAAGCCTTATAGATTGGAATGGATTGCAACAAGTAAGAATAAAATGGGATAATTCTTTAAAACAATGGTATTTGATTGTAATATACAATAAGCAGAAATTAGAACAAATAGATAATACTAATGTTATGGCTATTGATTTAGGCTTGGATAATCTTGCTACATTAACTTTTAAAGATGGAAATGAAACTTATCTTTTTTGTGGTAAAAAACTTAAAGGTATTAATGCTTTTGTAAATAAGAAAATTGCTTATTACCAAAGCATTGAGATGAAGAAAATAGGTTCTGATAAATTTAAAAACACTAAAAAGATTAATTCATTAAGAAGATATAGAAATAATTATGTTAATGATTATCTTCATAAAGTAAGCAAAAATATCATAGATAAAGCAATAAAACATAAGGTGAAAAAGATAGTTATAGGTAAAATTAAAGGTATCAAACAAGATATGAATTACAATAAATCTTTTGTACAAATACCAATTCAAAGACTTGCAAAACAAATTAAATATAAAGCTAAGCTTCAAGGGATTGAAGTTAAATTCAGAGAAGAAAGTTATACAAGTGGTTGCAGTGCTTTTGATTTAGAGCCTATAACTAAAAAATACTACGATAAAACTCGCAGAGTGGTTAGAGGACTTTTTAAATCAAATTTTGGATTAGTAAATGCAGATGTTAATGGAAGTCTAAATATATTAAGAAAAGAAGAAAAATGTATTCCCGAAATAGTTAAAACTATGAGGGATAAAGGGAGTGTGTCCTCCCCGTTGAGAGTAAGGGTTGCCTGTTAAGGTGGAAACTTAAATATCAAACCTCTCACGAAGCCACCGTTGCTTGTCTCGGTGGTAGTTCACAGTATTAAAGTAAAAGTATTTTTGTACCTAAAATATATAGACTAGGAGTAAGAAGGATATTCTCTTGAGAGTGCATCAATGGAAAGCTAAAATATGGTAGCTTTGAAATATGAGATATAATATAATTAACTTAGTGAAAATTTAATTAAAGGGGTGTTGGTATGATAGAAAGGATAAAAGTAAAATTAGATATTATTGAAGGAATGCTTTATTACTGGCAAGCAACTAGTGAAAGGGAAAAGGTTGGAGAGGCTTATATGAATAATATAGCTGAATTTCCAGAAATGAAGTACATATATGATGATGAATTTAATGGTGAATCTGTAAGAAAGGTACTTAGTGCTATATCAAATAGAGAACTATTAAATAATGGAAGTAAAAAAGAAAGAAAGTTTTGGAATAATAATATGTGGATGATGGAGGATTTAGAATATACTAATATGATGGTAGCACCAATAAAAATTCTAAATTTAGATTCAATAATTGATAGATTAAATAATAAAAATGAAAATTCAAAATACGAAGAGCTTGAAGTAGTATTTATTCCTGGACATCAAGATGAATATTTAATTGAAGATAACAAGCTTATAATTAATTTTTTTAGGGTTAAACCAGATTTATATGAAGAAGATAAGGTTACTATTGGTGATACGATTTTAGTAGATTACATAGAGGAAAAGCTTATAGAATTAATAAATAAATAGATATTAATATAAACTCATTTTTTATGATTAAGTTATATAATCATAAAAAGTGAGTTTTATTTGGTTTATGGGAGATTTTATTGTTTATCTAGATGTTTAAATAAAAAAATAGCAAAAATGATGGAAGAGTTTTAAAGTATCTGGTAAAATAAGTCTATAGAACTAATAAAAATAGGGATAAATATATATTTGTAGCCTAAATAATTAAATTATAATATAAAATTCGATAATAGCAAACTTATCGAAAGGTAAGGAGATAAAGACATGGGTCTAAAGGGAGTTACCTTATGACTGCCAGTTTAGCGAAATATACTTAATATTTAATATACGTATAGGTGTCTATTGTCGATAGGCACCTATTATATTTTACATAACAATAAAACAAATCAACATATTAGGGAGTAGATTGAATGAAAGTTATAAGGGATAAGAAAAACATTGTTTTTTCATTAGAATATATGAAGCTATATAAGAAAACTTTTAACTTTTTTGGTTTAATTAGTATTGTAATGATTATTTTTGTATATTTCATATCACATATTGTTATCTTGGGTAATTTTGAAAATTTAGAAAAAAAGGAAACATATAAGGCAATAAAACAAGTTGTAAATGCTCTAGAAAAAGACTTTTTTAATTTGAGTATGACAAATAAAGATTATGCAGCGTGGGATGAAACTTATGATTTTGTTCAAGGTAAAAATCCAGATTATATAGAAAAAAATTTAATGGATGAAACTTTTATAATCAATAAGCTTAATGTATTTATATTAATTAACAAAGAAGGTAATATTGTATATAAAAAGGGTTTTGATTTAGTAAATTATAGTGAAATTTCTGTTTCTGATAGTTTAATTAAACAAATAAACAAACAATCACCTTTACTTAATTTTTCAAAGCCAACAAGAGGTATTACAGGTATTATATCTCTACCAGAAGGAAAGATGATGATTTCTTCACATCCTGTTGTAACAGATTATTTAAAGGGACCTATTAATGGTATACTTATAATAGGCCGTTATATAGATTCTAATAAAATTAGTCAATTGTCACAGCAAACTAATTTAAGTATAGAGTTGGAAGAATTAAATGAATATGAAATACCAAAAGAAGTTAAAACTTTACGTAATCCTTTTATAAATAAATCAAGTGTATGGGTTGAAAATATAAATAAGAATCATATTTATGGATATTCTATTATATATGATATATATGAAAATCCAGCTTTAATATTAAAAATTGATAAGATTAAATATATTTACAATAAAGGTTATTTAACTTTTATTTATTTCTTAGGAATTATATTATTTGTATATATTATATTTTTTATAGCTAGCTGTTTTTATATGAATAAAATTATATATAAAGCTCATTATGATGCTCTTACTAATCTTCCTAATAGACATTATTTTTATGATAAATCAGAAGAATTATTAATAAAAGCTTTTAATAACAATGAAAAGATTGCTGTATTTTTTATTGATCTTGATAATTTCAAAAATATTAATGATTATTTTGGACACTATGTAGGAGATGTTTTATTACAACATATTACAAAGAGATTAAAAGACAATATTGATAAAGAAAGTATTATTTCTCGTTTAGGTGGAGATGAATTTATTATTTTTATTCCTAATATTGAAGATGTTAAAGCTGTAGAAAAAATTGCCCAAAATATTATTAATTGTACTACTAAACCATTTTTTATTAAGGAGAATAAAATATTTATTAGTATGAGTATTGGAATAAGCATATATCCATTTGATGGGGATGATGTTAATACACTTATTAATAATGCTGATATTGCAATGTATAATGTAAAGAAAGAGGCAAAGAATGGCTATAAATTTTATAAAAAAAATATTTCTTAGATTAAGTTAATAGAATAGTAAATTTAGCATTTTTTATTCAGAAATTTGTATATTGTTTAAAGGAATTATGTTAATATATTATTGTGGTGGTATCATAAGAGCCATACACATTTAATTAGACTGGAATTTACCTTTATAATTAAAAAATTTAATATTTTATTTTCTGCTTTGAGCCTTTAAGGACTGAGACAGTGGTATAAGTAATGTGTTTTTTACACCCTTTTTGCGTCTATTTTTAGAAGGCAGAGAGGGTATTTTTATTTAGGAAGTGATGTATGTGAAAATTTGTTTTATAGGTGCAGGTAAAGTAGGTACCTCCTTCGGACTTTATTTAAGCCGAAAGGGATTTGATGTAATTGGTTATTATAGTAAAAGTTTTGAATCAGCAAAAAAAGCAGCATATTTGACAAATTCGATAGCATATAAAAGATTATCACCTATGATTAAGTTATCAGATATTATTTTTATTACAACTAATGATGATGCAATAAAAAGTGTAGTAAATCAATTGTCTCAGGAAAATATTTTAAATAAAGGTCAAATATTAGTTCATATGAGTGGTTCACACTCATCAAGTATACTAAATAGTGTTATGAATTTTGGATGTTATATCTATTCAATGCATCCGCTACAATCTTTTGCAGATATAGAAAATTCAGTCAAAAAACTTGAAAGTACAGTTTTTACAATTGAAGGCAACATTGAAAAAATAAATGTTTTGGAGTGGATTTTGAAAAAATCAGGAAATAAGTATTTTAAAATTGACTCTAATTTTAAAAGTATATATCATGCAGGAGCATGTGTGATTTCAAACTATTTAGTGACTTTAATGGATTTTGGTTTTTCTTTTTTTAATTCAATAGGAATAGATGAAAAGAGTGCTTTTGAAGCAGTTTATCCATTAATTGAAGGAACTATTGAAAATATTAAGACTTTGGGATGTAAAAATGCACTTACAGGTCCAATATCTAGAGGAGATAGTAATACAATAGAGAATCATTTAGATTCAATAAAGGTGAATATTCCTGATAAACTTTCTTTTTATAAAGCCATGGCTCTTATGACGTTAGATCTTTCATCAAAGGTTCCATCACGAGATAAAGAAAAAATTGAAACTTTAAAAAATATTTTACAAGGGGTGGATGAATGATGAATAAAAAATTTACTGTAACGTCTTTTTTAGAAGCCAAAAATAAAAATGAAAAAATAACAATGCTAACAGCATATGACTATTCAACAGCAAAACTTATTGATGAAGCAGGTATAGAAAGCATACTTGTTGGAGATTCTCTTGGAATGGTTGTGCTTGGATACGAATCAACTCTCGAAGTAACTGTAGATGATATAATTCATCACTGTAGAGCTGTTGCAAGAGGAGCAAAGAATGCCCTAATAGTTGGAGATATGCCTTTTTTATCCTACCATATAAATACAGAAGATACAGTTAGAAACGCTGGTAGAATAATACAAGAGGGTAAGGCTCAAGCGGTAAAATTAGAAGGTGGAGTTGAAGTTGTAGACAAAATAAAGGCAATTACTAAAGCTCAAATACCTGTAATGGGACATTTAGGCTTAACTCCTCAATCTATAAATATGTTTGGAGGATTTAAAGTTCAAGGAAAAAGTGAGTATCAGGCTAAGAAGATAATAAATGATGCTGTTGAACTTGAAAAAGCAGGAGTTTTTGCAATAGTACTTGAAGGGATTCCTGCAAAATTAGCACAAATAATAACTGAAAAACTTACTATACCTACAATAGGAATAGGTGCAGGAAACAATTGTGATGGACAAGTTTTAGTTACTAATGACATGCTTGGAATGTTTTCAGATTTTACTCCAAAGTTTGTAAAAAAATATACAAATTTAAAAGATAGTATTATGAATGCAACAAAGCAATATATATCTGAAGTAAAATCTACTGAATTCCCATCTAAGGAGCATACTTTTTCAATTGATGAGGATATTTTAAAAAAGCTTTATTAAAAGGAGAGAATTATATATGACTCTTATAAAAACAGTAAAAGAAGTAAGAGAAGAAATAAAAAGACAAGCTAATGAAAAAGGATTTTCTATAGGATTTGTGCCAACGATGGGATATTTACATGAAGGACATCTATCACTTATTAAAAGAGCAAGAAAAGAAAATGATTTAGTAGTAGTTAGTGTATTTGTAAATCCAGCTCAATTTGCACCTAATGAAGATTTTGATAGTTATCCAAGAGATATTGAGAGAGATTATAAATTAGCAATAGATTCAGGAGCGGATATTGTATTTACTCCTGAAGTAGATGAAATGTATAAAGAAAACAGTTCAACATTTGTAAATGTAGAAGGAGAAATAACAAAAAAACTTTGTGGAAAATCAAGACCTACATTCTTTAAAGGGGTTACAACCGTAGTAGCAAAGTTATTTAATATTATAAATCCTACAAATGCATATTTTGGAGAAAAAGATGCACAACAGGTTGCTATAATACAAAAAATGGTAAATGATCTTTGTTATGATATAAATGTAATATCTTGTCCTTTAGTTAGAGATGAGGATGGACTTGCCCTTAGTTCTAGAAATGCTTATTTGAATAAAGAAGAAAGAAAACAAGCTTTAATACTTTCTAAATCACTATTTGCTGCAAGACAAATGTTTTTAAATGGTGAAAAAAATGCACAAAAATTAAAACACTTTATTATAAATAAAATAAAAACTCAAGGTATTATAGAAATTGATTATGTTGAAATAGTAGATGCCGATACTTTAGAATATATAGAAACTGTAGAAAAAAGATCTTTTATTGCACTCGCTGTAAGAATTGGAAAAACCAGACTTATTGATAACATCTATTTGGAGGTATAGTAATGCTACTTAATATGTTTAAATCTAAAATACATAGAGCTACAGTTACACAAGCAGATCTTAATTATGTAGGAAGTATAACAATAGATTCTTTTCTTTTAGAACAATCAGGAATACTTCCAGGGGAGAAAGTTCAAATTGTGAATAATAATAATGGGGCAAGGCTTGAAACATATGTTATAGAAGGAGAAAGAGATAGCGGAATAATATGCCTTAATGGTGCAGCTGCTAGGCTAGTTCAGCCTGGTGATAATATAATAATAATTGCTTATTGTCTTGTAGATGAAAAAGAAGCTAGGAATCTAAGACCTAAAATTTTAATTTTAGATGAAAATAATAAAGTAATAGAATCAATAAATCAAGAAATTCATGGAGATATTAAGTAAATGATGTTTAGGCTCTTTGTTCTTATTCACAAAGAGCCTTTTATAATTTGTGAAACTAGACTAAATATTATCTAACTTGCTATAATAAATGAAAAATGATAAAAGGAGATGAAGTTATGTCTGCAAAAAAAATATTAATAGTTGATGACGAACTTCGAATAAGAAAATTAGTTGGAGATTTTTTAAAAAGAGAGGGATATATTGCTATAGAGGCTGAAAATGGGAAAATAGCATTAGATATTTTTAACACAGAAGAAGGAATAGACTTAGTTATATTAGATGTTATGATGCCTGAGTATGATGGTTGGACAGTTTGTAGAGAAATTAGAAAAATATCAAATGTTCCAATTATTATGCTTACAGCAAGAAGTGAAGAGTTTGACGAGTTGTTTGGATTTGAAATGGGAGCAGATGAATATGTAACAAAGCCATTTAGCCCTAAAATATTAGTAGCTAGAGTAAATGCTTTGTTAAGAAGAGTTGAAAGAAAAGAGGATAAAATAAAATCTTTTGATGGGCTACAAATAGATGAAAATGCTCATATTGTTTACGTTGAAGGAAAAGCTATAGATTTAAGTCCTAAGGAGTATGAACTTTTATTATATATGGTAGAAAATAAAGGCAAAGCTTTAGGACGAGAACAGATTCTAAATAAAATATGGGGATATGATTATTTTGGAGAGTTAAGAACTGTAGATACTCATATTAATCGTCTTAGAATAAAACTAGAAAAACAAAGTAAACTAATCAAAACAGTAAGAGGGGTTGGATATAGATTTGAGGTGGAAAAATGAAAAAATCTATAAGATTAAGGCTTTTTAGGGGGATTAGTTTTATTGTTATATTTTTTGTAGTATTTTCTTGGTTTTTGAACTCCCAGTTTCTTGAAAAGTACTATATTTCTAAGAAAAAAAATATGTTAATTGAGAATAGTAAGATAATAGATAGCTTATATAAAGGGAATTCAGAAGATATAGCTTTAGAACTTGAAATATTAGAACGAACTATAGGAGCTAATGTAACTATTTTAAATGAAAGAGGTATAAAATATAAAACTAATTATAAAAGATTTGATTTAAAGAGAATTAAACAAGAGATAAGGATATTTAATAATAAAGTACTGAGTAATTTGAGAAAGCGAAATATAGTAGATGGAAGGTTCGTTTTTGTAACTCAAAAGGATCAAAGACTTAAAATAGATTTTTTGGCTTTACAAACTATATTAAATAATGGTGATATTTTGATATTAAGAATCCCTTTAGCTGCTATATCAGAAAGTGTAGCTACTGCAAATGATTTCATGTTATTTACAGGTATTTTATCTATTTTATTAGGGAGTATTTGGGCTTTAATATTTTCTAAAAGGTTTACAAAACCTATATTAGAGCTTAAAAATATTGCACAAGCCATGGCAAATCTTGACTTTACAAAAAAGTGTAGTATTACAGAAGATGATGAGATAGGAGAGCTTGGAAATATTATAAACCATCTTTCTAATCAGTTAGATAGTGCTATTTCAGAACTTAATGAAAAAAATCAAAAGCTAATACAAGATATAGAAAAAGAAAGAAAGTTAGAAGAAATGAGAAAAGAATTTGTTTCTAGCGTTTCACATGAATTAAAAACACCTATAGCTTTAATTCAAGGATATGCGGAAGGCTTGATTGAAAATGTAATGGAAGATGAAGAAAGTAAGAACTTTTACTGTGAAGTAATTATGGATGAAGCTAAAAAAATGGATAAGTTAGTAAGGGATTTATTAAATTTATCTCAAATTGAATCTGGATACTTTCAGTTAGAAAGAACTGATTTTGATATATCATCTGTTATAAATCAAGTTATTAGTAAGTATAAAAATATTCTTGAAGAAAAAGGAATTGATCTAAGATTTAGAAGTAAAGAAAATATAGTTGTAAATGGGGATATTATTAGAATAGAACAGATATTAGTAAACTTTATAAATAATGCAATTAATCATGTAGATAATAAAAAAATTATAGGCATTAGTATAGAAAGTGAAGAGCAAAAAGTTCGTGTATATGTTTTTAATTCAGGAAAACATATACCTGAAGAATCATTAGATAAAATATGGACAAGCTTTTATAAAGTAGATAAAGCTAGAACAAGAGATTATGGAGGCTCTGGACTTGGGTTATCTATTGTTAGGGGTATCCAGGAACTTCATAATAATGATTTTGGAGTGGATAATGTGGATGGTGGTGTGAGATTTTGGTTTGAAATGGATAGATTAGATGCAAATTTTAAAATATATAAATAATTGTAACAAAACTGTGACAAAATTTTTTTATAATGAATAGGAAATTATATTCCTATTTAAATTGTGGATAAATATAAATTCCGTTATGAGTTTTAAGCAACGGAATTCGTTAGAATTCGTTGGCGCCATGAAATTTCAAAAAAGTCTACATTGTAAAATCTTTAGAATAAAGACTTTTTTATAATAACTATAAGAATTTATATATATATAAAATTGTTTATGTATTGTTCAAAATGGGTATATTTGAAATTGTAATGGAGGTTTAAATATGAAAAAAAGAGAACTTTATTTAGGAATTTTTAGTGCTTTTATGGCAATTATTTTTATGATAAATGTAGTAGGTTATTTCTATAATCATAAAGCAATATTTTAAATAAAAAATGCACTCATAAATATGAGTGTATTTTTTTATTTAAAATAAAGTATTGACAAATACGAAATGATAAGTTAATATCATATTGATAAAACGAATAATAATCAGTATCAATTAACAGTAATTAATAACTGATTTGAATTATTCTTATAAAAAAAGGAGGAGTTTCAAAAATGAAAAGAAAATTAATATTGGCTTTATTAAGCTTAGTATTTTCAGTTTTTCTACTTGTAGGTTGTTCAAGTAGTGATGAGGAAGTAGCAGGTAATGAAGAACAAGTTGTAAATCTATACACTTCTAGACATTACGATGCAGATAAAGAATTATATGAATTATTCACTAAAGAAACAGGTATAAAAGTAAATGTCGTTGAAGGAAAATCAGATGAATTAATTGAAAGACTTGCAAGAGAAGGAGAAGATACAGAATCAGATATTTTAATTGTAGCTGATGCTGGAAGATTACATAGAGCAAAAGAACAAAATTTATTACAATCTGTAGAAAGTGAAACTTTAGAAAATAATATTCCAGAAAACTTAAGAGATAAAGATAATCAGTGGTATGGGTTAACAGTAAGAGGAAGAGTTTTAGTATATTCAAAAGATAGGGTAAATCCTTCAGATTTATCAACTTATGAAGATTTAACAAATCCAAAATGGAAAGGAAAAATTTTAGTAAGATCATCGTCTAATATATATAATCAATCATTACTTGCTTCATTTATAGAAATAAATGGTGAAGAAGAAGCTAAAAAGTGGGCAAAAGGATTAGTGGAAAATATGGCTAGAGAGCCAAAAGGAAATGATAGAGATCAAGCCAAAGCTGTAGTTGCAGGTGAAGGTGATATAGCAATAATGAATACTTACTACATAGGTAAATTATTAAATTCTTCTGATCCTGAAGAAGTAAAAGTAGGTAAACAAGTAGGAGTATTTTTCCCAAATCAAGATACAACAGGAACTCATATAAATGTTAGTGGAGCTGGAGTTACTAAATACGCTAAAAATAAAGAAAATGCAATTAAGTTTATAGAATTTTTATCAAGTGAAAAAGCACAAAAATTATTTGCACAAGCTAATTATGAATATCCTGTAAATAAAAATGTTGAGCCTTCTGATTTATTAAAATCATGGGGAGAATTTAAAACACAAAACATAAGCTTAAATAAGTTAGGAGAAAACAATAAAAGAGCAGTAGAAATATTTAACGAAGTTGGTTGGAAGTAATTATACTTTATAAAGCCCAATATTGATTAAATGCAATATTGGGCTTTAACAATAAGAAGTGAAAAGGAAGTGTAAAAAATTGATTAAAGTTAGAAACTTAAAATTAAATTTAAATATATGGTCAATATTAAGCTTTATTTTTATATTATTAGTAATACTACCTAACTTAAATATTTTAATTAATATTTTTAAAGAACCAAATGAAAACTGGATTCATATAAAGAAATATCTTCTAAAGGATTATATCATAAATTCTCTTACACTAATTTTATTTACAGGTTTATTTACAATATTAATAGGCATAAGTTTATCGTGGCTTATTTCTGTATATGATTTTCCGTTTAGATCTTTTTTTAAATGGAGTTTAATTTTACCTCTTGCATTTCCTCCGTATATAGCTTCATATACATACAATGGGATATTAAATTATACAGGAATTATTCAAACCTTTTTAAGAAATAACTTAAACATACAAGTAAATCAAAAATATTTTGATATTATGTCAATGAAGGGTGCAGTATTTATATTTACAATGTTTTTGTTTCCTTATGTATATATTATTACAAGGTCTTTTTTAGAAAAGCAATCTTCATCATTAATAGAAAATGCAAGAGTTTTAGGAAGAAACTCTTTTGAGATTTTTCTACATATAGTACTTCCTATATCAAGAGGAGCTATTGTAGGAGGAGCTAGTTTAGTTATACTAGAAGTTTTAAATGATTATGGTGTAGTTAGCTATTTTGGTATTCCTACATTTAGTACAGCAATTTTTAAAACATGGTTTTCCATGGGAGATATGGATTCTTCAGTTAAATTATCTTCTATATTAATGCTTATAGTATTTTGCATTTTAATATTAGAAAAGTTTTTAAGAGGAAGAAAGCGATTTAGCTATACTACAACAAAAATTAGACCCATTTCTCGTATAAAACTAGAGGGAATAAAAGGGTACTTTGCATGTATCTTTTGTTTTATATTTTTTAGTTTAGGTTTTTTAATTCCAACTTTACAATTACTTTATTGGAGTTTACTTACATATAAGAAAATATTAAGCTTTAAATTTTTTGAGCTCATTTTAAATTCTTTTTTCATAGCATCATTTTCTGCATTATTAGTTATTATAATAGCAGTTATAATTGCAAATTACTGTAGGATAAATAATAGCTTAATTTCAAAAATATATTCAAAAACTACATTAATAGGATACTCTATACCAGCTGCTGTAATAGCAATAAGTGTAATATTACTTTTTATAAATTTAGATAATAAATTATATTGGATTTATAAAATTATAAATAATAACTCGAAAAAATTAGTTTTAAGTACTAGTATAGTAATGCTTATTTTTGCTTATCTTATAAGGTTCTTAGCAATAGGTTATAACTCTGTAGAATCAGGTTTTGAAAAAGTTGGTACTAAATTTTATGAAGCATCTAGAATGTTGGGAATGAGTATAACTGAAACTTTTTTTAAAGTGGATTTAAAAATGATAAAACCTGCAATTCTGAGTGGATTTTTATTAGTGTTTGTTGATATTTTAAAAGAATTACCACTTACATTAATTTTAAGACCTTTTAACTTTAATACTTTAGCTACAAAGGTTTTTGAATATGCTAATGATGAGATGATTCATGAAGCTTCTATAGCTTCTCTTATAATAGTTATTATAAGTTTTATTTCAATTTATTTCTTTTATAAAATTGGGGATAAGGAGGATTAATAATGTTTGTTGAAATTAACAGGTTAAGTTTTAAATATAAAAATTCTAAAGAAGAAACTATAAAGGATTTTCATATTGATATAGAAAAAGGAGAAATAATTTCCATTTTAGGTCAAAGTGGAAGTGGTAAAAGTACTGTTCTTAGATTGATTTCAGGGCTTGAAATTCCAAATGGTGGGACAATTAAAATAGATAATAATTTAATAGTAGATGATAATAATTTTGTGTTACCTGAAAAAAGAGGAATAGGAATGGTTTTTCAAGATTATGCTTTATTCCCTCATATGACAGTTAGGCAAAATATTAGATTTGGGTTAAAGAATATGAAAAAAGAAGAGCAAAACAAAAGAATACAAGAAGTATTACAGCTTGTAAATTTAGAAAAATTTAAAGATAGATATCCTCATGAACTAAGTGGAGGTCAGCAGCAAAGAGTTGCATTAGCAAGGGCATTAGCACCTAGACCTTCAGTACTTCTTATGGATGAGCCATTTAGTAATTTAGATGCAAATTTAAAGAGCAAAATAAGAGAAGAATTAAAGAAAATAATAGAACATACAGGAACAACATCTATTTTTGTTACACATGATAAAGATGATGCTATAAGTATTGCTAATAGGGTAGTAATTTTAGAAGAAGGAGAAATAGTTAAAGTAGGATGTCCAAAAGATGTTCTAAATAATTCTGAATTAAATAAAATAAGTGTTTAATCAAAAAAAGAGGCTATAAATCTTCAAGATTTATAGCCTCTTTTTTCACTCTATAGGAAATTATAAATTTTTTAAACTGTTGATAACTTTGGTAACTGAATAAAAGTATCAACTATTTTGAGCAACGGAGTCCGTTAGGACTCGTTGGCGACATGAGCCATGCGATAGCATGAAGCGAATTTTTTCATTGTATTAAGTAGGAAATTATAAAATTTCAAAATCTGTGGAAAACTTGCTAAAATATATGTATAAGTATTGAAAAAAGAGAGATGAAGAGATGACTAAAGTAACATTAAAAAAAATATTGCAAGATAATTGGCAAAACTTTTTAAAGAAAAAAATTAAAAGAATTCCGAAGGTAATAAGGGCAGATGTTATAGAAACAGTTGAAAAAGCAATGGACTGTGG
>NZ_FRAE01000134.1 GCF_900142235.1 Tepidibacter formicigenes DSM 15518
AACGTATATATAGATTTTTATAAAAAATAATAAAAAAAGTTAAAAGTGGTTGATTATTTAACTTTAAAACGTCTCTTATATAGTGTAAGGCAAAACGAACTAGCTAGGAAGTTCAAACTTACAAAATAAAAAATATAAAACAAAAGGAGAGATTTATTATGAGTTCATATTTAAAATATTCATGTAAGAAAGAAACTGTATACAGCGGTATATATAGATATAAAGTATCTAATGGAGATAAGACTATTACTACACCTTATATTCACAGTGGTAATGCTGGTGATACAGAAATTAAAAAAATAGTTTCAGTAATAAATAATTTGGAGTATTATATGGATAATGGAAAAAATGCATTTGAGAATGTGGTAGGGTCTGTTTTAATGAATAAGATAGCTGAAAAATTCGGATTAACAGATGAAGTAACGGCAATGGTTTCGTTAGCTAATTCTATTAAAAGTAAAGAAAAAACAACAGCTGAAAAAGTAATAGACTTTTTAAAAACTACTTTAGGATTTATTAAAATACCAGATGCTTTTTTAATAGGAGATGTAGTAGTTGCGATTGTAGATTATCATGAAACTAAAATAGCATTTGAAACGTTAGATGATTTAATATAAAAAAGCTCGTGGACTTACTTAGTAAGTTCACGAGTTTTTTTATAATAGATTATTATGATAAGATTAATTATCATATAATAAATATTAGAGTTGGTTCCATAAAGAAAAGGAGAGGTTTTTTTGAAAGAGTATTTTTTTATTTTTGGTTTGATAGCTCTAGTTATAGGAAACATAATAATACAAACTACTAATATTTATTTTTCGCATAAAAACAAAAAGCGTTGTAAATGGTATAAAATAAGTATTGCTTCTTTTTTGGGTAGGATTTTAGAAAAAAAATACCCTTTGGCAAAGCCTATTTTAAGAATACTAGAAAGTGGGTTTTTATTGTATTTAGTTTACCTGTATTTAAGTCAAGCTTCTTAAATTGTATTAAAGTTCATAAAAAGCTTTTACGTTAGTTCTTAAATACTCGTTTAATGTATTGTTGAGGTTTTATATGATAACGTACATTATACAAAGTGTAGCAATTATTTAAAAACTATCATAAAAAGAGGGAGGTTAAAAACTGTTAAATAAAATCTATAAAAATATGCAAAAATCTATTGAATAATATCACATTATTTGATCTGATTATATAGAGGTGATAATTAATGAAATATTATTCAATAGGTGAGTTCGCTAAAGAAATAGGTAAAACTCCTCAAACATTAAGAGATTGGCATAAAAAAGGCACATTCATTCCACATCATATAACTGATGGTGGCACAAGGTATTATTCTCAAGAGCAACTTAATCATTTTTTAGGAATTAAGGGAATTGAAACTAAAACTAAAAAAGTAATAGGATATTGTAGAGTTAGTTCTCATAAGCAAAAAGATGACCTTGAAAGACAAATTGAAAATGTTAAGACCTATATGTATGCTAAAGGTTATCAGTTTGATATTATAAAAGATATAGGCAGTGGGATTAACTACAATAAAAAGGGATTAAATCAATTAATAGATATGATAACTAATTCAGAAGTTGATAAAGTAGTAATTTTGTATAAGGATAGATTAATAAGGTTTGGCTATGAACTTATAGAAAATCTATGTGATAAATATGGTACTACTATTGAAATTATAGACAATACAGAAAAGACCGAAGAACAGGAGTTAGTTGAGGATTTAATTCAAATTGTTACAGTTTTTAGTTGTAGACTTC
>NZ_FRAE01000053.1 GCF_900142235.1 Tepidibacter formicigenes DSM 15518
GTTGCGTTTGTTTTAATGTTTAAGACTAACAATATCCACAATCCTCTTGCTATTAAATCTTTAATTGCTTAAGTTTTTTTAAACTCTATATCCTTTTTAAAAAGGTTTTACTGAACCTTTATTTAACTGCGTCTTTTTTTGAATATTACTGTTAATAACTCTTTCTATTTAGTAATTTCAACTCAATTTTTCTGTGGATAACCTTTCACTCTATTTTGCAACTACCTATTATAAATGATTTTTCTTTTTCATATCTAATCTTTTCTAGTAGTATTTTAGTGAATTTTTAAAATGTTCTTCCATATTTTGATAATATCATATTCTTCCATTAATGTATATATTTTTTACCATATTACTAAACTTTTTTCGATAAAACTAAAATTAATTTCAGTCTATATTAATTTATTTTAATAAAAATAAAATTACATATTCAATATTTAAGATTTTTATAAGGTTGAATTCAAAAATTTAGTATGATATCATGATTAAAAGAAAAATATGGCTATTTTATTATATAGTAAATAAGTTTATTTGGAGGATAAGTATGATTAATGAAATTTCTATAAAAATACGAAATTTAAGAAAAGAAAGAAACTTAACTTTAAAGGATTTAAGTGAAAAAACAGGTTTGTCAGTTAGTTTTCTCTCTCAAGTAGAAAATAACACTTCATCCCTTGCAATCACATCTCTAAAAAAAATTGCAGATGCTTTAAATGTTTCAATAAATTATTTTTTTTATAAACCTAAAATTCATAATTTTTTAATCAAATCAGAAAATCAAAGTGTATTTCAAATAGAAAGTTCCAATTCTCAGTTTATAAGATTAAGTGGTGATTTTTCAAATAGAGTTTTGGAATCTATGCTTGTTGTTATACCTCCCGAGCAGCAGCACGGACATAAATTTAGTCATCCTGGTGAAGAATTTATTTATGTTCTAGAAGGTGCTATCATTGTAAATTTAGATGATACAGAATATTTGGTTAAAGCTGGGGATTCATTTCATTTTCCATCAACAATCCCTCACATATGGATTAATCCTCTAAAACAGCCAGCAAAAATATTATCAGTAGTAACTCCTGTGATTTTTTAAATTTAAATGAAAGTTATAATAAACCATCAGAGATTTCACTTCAAATAAGGTTAAAATTTTAATATTTTTTAATTTTACGAGAAAAGGAGCTACCTTTTTAAATGATTTTTTTAATCATTATAAGATAGCTCCTTTTTATCTATTGCATCATTGAAATAAGTTTTTTGTTTAAAGATAGTAACATAAATCCTAATACAATGGATACACCAGCTATAGTCCCAAATATTTGCATATGAGTGAAAGTTCCCATAAGAGAAGCTACAACCCCTGCAAGTTTGTTAGCAATAGCACTACTAAATAACCAAACACCCATTAATAAAGATACATATTTAGGTGGAGATAATTTACTAACCATTGAAAGTCCTACAGGAGACAAACACATTTCTCCAACTGTATGTAAGAAATATGCTCCAACAAGCCACATCATATTAGCTTTTACAGTTACATCATCACCCGCTGAACCTCTTTGAAGAACTGCACCCACCATTAGTAAAAAACCTATTCCAAGTAAAATCATACCTAAAGACATTTTTTGTGGAATAGTTAAATCTCCTTTTTCTCTTTTAGAAAGATATACCCATAAAGCCCCCATAGTTGGACCTAATATAACACAGAATATTGGATTTAAAGATTGAAACCATGATGTAGGAACTACAAAACTTCCCATATTTCTATTTATAAAATCCTTAGTGTAAATAGTAAGAGAAGCTCCAGCCTGCTCAAATCCAGCCCAGAAAAATGTTACGAAAAATACCATTATAAATATAGCTTTAATTCTATTTTTTTCTTGCTTAGTAAGTGGTTTATTAGAATCTTTAGTATCAGTAGTAGAAGCCTTCGTAATAGGATGTTTACCAATTCCTTTCATATATTTATTAGATAATAGCATAAATGCAATTTGACCTATTAACATACCTATACCAGCCGCTAAAAATCCATACCTATATCCATATGATATTATTTCAGCACCTTGCTTTTGCGCAAATATTTGCTCAGCAAGTGTACCGCAAATAAGTGGTGCAATAAATGCTCCTACATTTATTGCCATATAAAAAATTGAATATGCACTGTCCTTTCTAGAATCATCTTTTTCATATAATTGACCAACAAGACTTGACATATTAGGTTTAAAAAAACCATTTCCTAGTATCAAAAGTAAAAGGCCTAAATATAACATACTTTTAGTATGAGTAGTAAATAAAGCAAATTGACCTAAAGCAATTAAAGTACTTCCCCAAACAACAGCTTTTCTTTGACCTAAGTACTTATCAGCAAGCCATCCTCCTAATAATGGAGTTAAATAAACAAGCCCTGTAAAATTACCATAAATTAATCCAGCTGATTTAGTATCAAGACCAAGACCACCTTTTATAAGTTGCGTTGTTAAAAATAAAATTAAAAGTGCTCTCATCCCATAATAACTAAACCTTTCCCACATAATTGTAAATGAAACAAGGTAAAGCCCTACAGGATGTTTTACGGATTCTTTTGTGTTGCTTTTTTCCCCAACTGAATTAGTAGACATATTATCCCCCCTATATATTTTAATATATTGAAATGACTAAGTTTCTCCCATTTTAGGTATGTATACATTGTCAAAGTGTGTATAACCTAAAATTAAAAAGGATGAGAAACTTATGCCAACTTCAGCTAAAAATTAAATCTTTATTATATCCTTACAACAATAAAAACTCTAGTAACCTTTATTTTGTCACACCATTTTTGTATGTATTTTCAGATTCTGACATATTAAATTATAATTTTTAGATAGTGCTTCAACTAATTTTTAGAATGTTTTGTATTTTTGATATTATCATATTTTGCCTTTAATGTATATATTTTTTTATCATATAATTAATTTTTTTACTACTCCTAAAAACAAAGTTTTTATTCATATTCATAGGTCAATAATATATATATTATCTTTGTATTCATAATAAATAACTATTTATACAAAAATCAAAATAATCCTTTAATATTCTATCGTCTATACTCAAAAAAATACAACTACCTAATATTAAGTAGCTAATCTAATTTCTTTTTAAATCTAATAGAAGAAATTATTAGAAGTATAGTTCCAAAAATTAATAAAATAATCACTTCTTTTAATAAATACTCTATGCCTATTCCTTTAAGTATAATACCCCTTAATATTTTTAAAAAATATGTTAGTGGTACTGTATAACCTGCAATTTGAATTATATTAGGCATTGCTTCTCTTGGAAATATGAATCCTGATAAAAGAACACTAGGTAATATAAACAATATTGTAAGCTGCATAGCATGGGCTTGATTAACTGAAACTGTTGATATAAACATACCTATTGCTAATGAACACATTACAAAACCAATTCCTAAAAATATTAATAAATATATATTTCCTTTTATAGGTACATCAAACCATATAGTTCCAAATAATAATGCTATAATAAAATCAATACTTCCAATTAATATATATGGAACCATTTTGCCTATTATTAATTCAGCTGATTTTATTGGAGTTACTATTAAAAGTTCTAATGTTCCCCTTTCTTTTTCCCTAACAAGAGAAAATGCAGTAAGCATTACAGTTATATTTTGCATAATAAGACCAATAAGACCAGGAATTATGAATTTGCTGCTTTCAAGATTTGGATTGTACCACACCCTTGTTTTCATATCTATTTTCGGAAACTGTTTTAATATTTTACCACTTTTTTTCATTATATTTTCCTGAATATTGATAGAATACATATTTGAAATTAATACTCCACTTTGAAGTGCAGTTCTTGCAATAGTTGGATCTGTTCCATCTATAATAAGCTGAACTTTAGGATTTTTATTTCTTTTTAAATCTTTTGAAAAACCCGAGGGAATAACAATAGCTGACTTTACTTCTTCTTTATCAATTAATTTTTCTAATTCATTTATATTATCAACATATATATTTGGGTTAAAATAATTAGAATTTTTGAGTTTAGTAACAAATTCTCTACTTTCTAGAGTTTTATCATTATCAAACACTGCCATATCTATATTTTCAACATCTGTATTTACTGCATATCCGAATAAAATTATAAATACTATAGGCGTCATTATAGCAATTACTAAACTTGGTTTATCTCTTTTTATATGAATAAATTCCTTTTTTATTATTGTAAGAAGTCTTTGTATATTCACTTTTGTTCACCTTCTTTGTTATGAATAAATTTCATTTCATTAAAAGAAGATTGAACTTTTTCCCCTGTCTGCTCCTGTACATAACTTATAAAAACATCTTCAAGATTTTTGCATTTTCTGTTTTTAATTAATTCCTTAGGAGTTCCTTTTGCTAATATCTTTCCAGAAAACATAAATGCTATTTCATCACAGCTTTCTGCTTCATCCATATAGTGAGTAGTTACAATAATTGTTATTCCTTGTTTAGCTAAATTGTGAATAAGCTCCCAAAATATTCTTCTTGATACAGGATCAACAGCTGAGGTAGGTTCATCAAGTATTAATAAAGAAGGCTTATGTATCAGTGAACATCCAAGAGCTAGTCTTTGCTTCCATCCTCCTGAGAGATTTTTGGTAATAACTTTTTCTTTGCCTTGAAGTCCTGCCATGTTTATAAGTTCATTTATTCTTTCTTTTTTCAAATGATTAGGAAGTGAATATATACTAGAATAAAAATCTAGATTCTCATATACAGTTAAATCTTCATAAAGACTAAATTTTTGGGACATATAGCCTATATTTTGCTTTATTTTTTCAGATTCTTTACATATATCAAAACCAAGAACACTACCTTCTCCTTCAGATGGAGTAAGTACACCACATAACATTCTAATAGTTGTAGATTTTCCAGATCCATTTGGCCCCAATAATCCATAAATTTTTCCTTTAGGTATTTTAAGGTTTATTTTATCTACAGCAATAAATTTTTTAAATGATTTTGAAAGTTCTTTTATATATACTGCTAATTCTTCCTTCATTATTTATCACCTTCTAACTTAACATCTGCAAACATTCCTGGTTTTAATAAATCTGAGTCTTTTATAATTTTTATTTTAACTTCAAATACCATTTCTTCTTTATTTTCTTTTGATTCTACATT
Organism: Tepidibacter formicigenes DSM 15518; assembly: GCF_900142235.1. Taxonomy (GTDB): domain Bacteria; phylum Bacillota; class Clostridia; order Peptostreptococcales; family Peptostreptococcaceae; genus Tepidibacter; species Tepidibacter formicigenes. Next base: position 5,169 of record NZ_FRAE01000053.1, read on the forward strand.
CTTTGGTGTAAATTCTGCTTTTGGAGATATATATACAACTTTTCCTTTAATTTTTTCATTTTCCAGATAATCAACATTAATATTTAATTCTTGATTTAAAGAAATACGATGAAGCTCTTTTTCTGGTATATAAATTTTAATCCACTTATTGTTTAAATCTAATATATTTGCTATATTTGCACCATTTTGAATAAACTCATTTTCATTATAGTTAATATTTTGTACTACCCCATCTATAGGAGAATAAATTTCTCCTTTTGAAATTTGATACTGTAATAATTCAATACTTGCATTTACTCTTTCCACTTCAGATTGCGCTATTTTTATCTTCTCACCTGTAGGACCTTTTAAAAGAAAATCTAGATTTACTTTACCTTGATCATATTGTTTTTGTAAATTTTTAAAATTCGAAAGAGACTGATCCACCAAAGTTTTTGCTTCTTCTAATTTTTTTTCACTTACAGCATCATTTTCATAAAGATTTTTTAAATCATCATAATTTTTAGATAGGTAATCATACTTACTTTTTGCTCCCTCTAAAAGAGCTTCTATACTTTCTAAGCTTGCTTTGGCTTTTTTAACTTCTTCTATTCTAGTTCCATTTGATATATCTTTAAGTTGTGCATTAGCTGAATTCAGTCTAGCTTTAGCTTCTTTTAATTTTAAATTTAAACTTGTAGTATCTATTTTTGCTATTTTTTCTCCTTTTTTAATTTCTTTACCTTCTTCAATAAATAGTTTTTGTAATGTTCCTGAAACTTCACTACTTATATCTATTTCATCAGCTTCTATAGTTCCTGTATAAGTTAAATCTTTAGACTCTTTCATACATCCTGTAAGAAATAATACTATTAAACTTACTAGTAAAAAATGTTTTAATTTCATATAACCTCCCACCTTATGCATTATTTATTTTTTATAATTCCATTTAGAAATATATCAAGTACTAAATTTATTTCTTCTTCTAGATTATCAATTACATTTTCTTAAGGAATAAAATTTCTCATTGCTATAAATAAATTATTTCCTTGTAATAAATTTTTCAAATAAAACTCCTATAAAAATACCAATACTATAGCAAATCAAATCACTCCATAAAAATCCAAATCCCTAAATTAATCCACCTAATTTAGTACTTCTTATTTGATCAAGCCATGGCACATGATATAGTTGACTTATTTCAATTAAGTAAGCAAATACTAAAGAATAAACTACAACCTTTGAAGTTTTAAATTTATTAAATAAAAACCCCATTATAAAAAATACCATAAGACCCCATAAAGTATCAGGGATATAATATACTACAAAATTTGGCATACTAATGGAAAACTTCCTTGAAGCTAATCCTAATAATATTACTATACTAATTAAAATAGCATAAATATATCTATTCCTCTTATTTATATACATATTTTTACATTCTCCTTTTAAAATAACTAGTCACACATAATTTCTTCATATATAACTAATTATAATAATTTTATCAATAAAAAATCAATATTCTGTGTAAAATAATAATTAAAAATACTTACGAGGTGATAAAATGTTGATTATTATAACTAAAAATATATTATTATTTACAATAGGTATAATAATAATGAGAATAATGGGTAAATCAGCTATTACTCAACTTACACCATATGATTTAATGGCTATAATAATTATTGGAACAATTATCTCCGAACCATTAATTAGCACAGAAATAAAACCAACTATTATTTCTCTAGCATCCTTAATATTATTTTATATTATTTATTCAAAACTATCTTTAAATCAAATATTTAATAAATTCTTACTAGGTGAACCTACAATTTTAATAAAACAAGGGAAAATAGATGAGAAAAATTTAGAAAAAGAACATATTTCATTAATACAGTTAACATCTATACTTAGAACAAATGGATATCCAAAATTAGATGATGTTGAATACGCAATTTTAGAACCAACAGGTGAAATAAGTATAATACCAAAATCTTCTGTTAGAAATGTTTCTATTTCTGATTTAAACATTCCTGTTGAACCTGAAAAATTACCTATAGCAGTTATAATAGACGGAAAAATACAAAAGAAAAATTTAAAATTAATACATAAAGATGAAAAGTGGCTCAATAATAAGCTAAAAGAAGAAAATATTGATTTAAAAGATGTTATTTATGCTTATTCAATAGAAGAAAAAGAAGAAGTTTATTTTGATGTTAAAAGTAAAAAATAAAGCTGATATATTATTTAATGTTTATTTATTATAATCTTTAAATTACCATCACTAGCAACTAACTCTACTTCTCCTCCAATTGGAAAAGTTATATGAGGAGTCGTATGTCCAAAATCTAAACCTGTAATTATTTATTTAAAACTATTTTTATTCCTTACAATTTTTGTTAAAATATTATAGGAGGTGATTATATGAGTATATTTGAAATTATTATGTTAATATGTTTCGGAGCTGCATGGCCCCTTTCAATCTACAAATCCTATAAATCTAAATCAGTTGAAGGAAAAAGCTTTTTCTTTTTAATTGTAATTCTTATTGGTTATGTATCAGGAATTTTACATAAAATTTTTTACAACTTTGATAGTGTTATTTACTTATACATTTTAAATTTCACAATGGTTAGTATTGATATATTATTATATATTAGAAATAGCAAACCTCAAAATAAAGAAAAAAAGAAAGAATCCTTTTAAATCAAGGATTCTTTCTAAATTTTATATTATTCTTTCATTGTAATTAATAATTCTCTATCAGATACCATATCTCCTTCTTTTACATATACTTTATCTATTACTGCATTTGATCTTGATACTATTGTAGTTTCCATCTTCATAGCTTCTATTATTATAACTGGTTGATTTTCTTCTACTTTATCTCCTTCTTTTACTAATACTTTAACTACTTTTCCAGGAATACTTGCTCCCACTTCAAGCTCATTATCAAGATCTGCTTTAATAACTGTTTTAGTGCTTGCTGCAAAGCTTTTATCTTCTATTTCTACATCTCTTCTCATACCATTTAATTCAAATGTTAATGTTCTCTTTCCATCTTCTTTAGCATCAGATATTTCTATTAATTTTATTGTAAGAACTTTTCCTGGCTCTATTTCAACTTCACATTCTTCACCTTTATCAAGTCCATAGAAGAAAACATGGCTTTCAAGTTTTGAAACATCATGATATTCCTTAAGATGAGATAAATATTCTTTATATACCTTTGGATATAAACAGTAGCTTATTATATTTCTTATATTTGCATCTATTTTATATTTATCATCTAAAATTTTCTTAACTTCATCAAAATCAACATCTTCTAAAAGCTCTCCTGCTCTTGTTTCAATAGGTTTTTCTCCTTTTAAAACAACTTTTTGTAAATCCTTGGGAAATCCTCCTTCAGGCTGACCTATCATACCTTTAAAATAGTCTACAACAGAATCTGGGAATGAAAGAGTTTCTCCTTTAGTAGATATATTTTCTTTGTTAAGTCCATTTTTAGTCATAAATATAGCTAAATCTCCTACAACTTTTGATGAAGGTGTAACTTTTATAATATCTCCTAATATTTCATTAGCTTCTTTATAGTTTTCTTTTACTTCTTTAAACTTATTTCCAAGTCCTAAGCTTTCAACTTGAGGTTTTAAGTTAGTATATTGTCCCCCTGGTATTTCATATTTATATATTTCAGCTGAAGAAGTTTTAAGCTCACTTTCAAATTTATAATATACTTTTCTAAGGTCTTTATAGTATTCACTTATATCATATATTCCTTCAAGATCTATTTTAGTATCTCTAGGAGTATTTCTTAAAGCTTCAACTAAACTGTTTAGAGATGGCTGACTTGTAAGTCCTGCCATAGACTCTACTGCAGTATCTACTATATCAACTCCAGCCTCTGCTGCCATAAGTAAAGTTGATAGTCCATTTCCACTTGTATCATGAGTATGAAGATGAACTGGAATAGATACTTCTTCTTTTAATGCCTTTACAAGCTTATGTGCTGCATAAGGCTTTAAAAGTCCTGCCATATCTTTTATAGCTATAATATGAACTCCCATTTTTTCAAGTTCTTTTGCCATATTTACATAATATTTAAGTGTATATTTAGTTTTACTAGAATCTAATATATCTCCACTATAACAAATAGTTCCTTCTACAAGACTTCCACTATTTAAAGCTTCATATATAGGAAGTCTCATATTTTCTATCCAGTTTAAACTATCAAATATTCTAAATATATCTATTCCTTTATTAGCTGATTCTTTTATAAATTCTCTTAAAACATTGTCTGGATAGTTTTTATAACCTACTGCATTAGATGCTCTAAGAAGCATTTGAAACATTATATTTGGTATATTTTCTCTAAGTTTTTCAAGTCTTCTCCATGGCGATTCTTTTAGGAATCTATAAGCAACATCAAAGGTAGCTCCTCCCCACATTTCAAGAGAAAATAAATTATTCATATAATAACTCACTGGCTTTGATATTTTTAAAAGGTCATTGCTTCTAACTCTTGTAGCAAATAATGATTGATGAGCATCTCTCATAGTTGTATCTGTTAGTAATAATTTTTTTTCATTTTTGATATGCTCTATAAATTTATTTGCTCCAAGCTCTTTAAATAAATCTCTTGAGCCTTTTTTAATAACATTATCATCAATTTTAGGAACTTTAGGTATATCAAACTCCTTTTTAGGTTCTTTATTTTCATTTACTATTACATTTCCTATAAATTGTAAAAGCTTCGTTCCTCTATCTCTACCTTCTTTTATTTCAAACAGTTCTTCTGTTTCATCAACAAATTTAGTATCACACTTTCCATCTAAGAATTGTGGATGATTTAAAACATTAACTAAAAAGCCTACATTAGTTTTAACCCCTCTAATTCTAAGCTCCTTTATAGATCTTAGCATTTTTCTAACTGAACCTTTAAAACTTCTATCCCAAGATATAGTCTTAACTAAAAGACTGTCATAATAAGGAGTTATTTGAGAGCCTGTAAATCCATTTCCTCCATCAAGTCTTATACCAAAACCCGATCCAGTCCTATATACGTGAATTTTACCAGTATCAGGCATAAATTTATTTTTAGGATCTTCTGTAGTTATCCTACATTGTATTGAATAACCATTTAACTTAATATCATCCTGAGATTTAATATCTATTTCATCACTGTCTAAAGAATAACCCTGAGCTACAAGAATTTGACTTTGAACTATATCAATTCCTGTTACTAGCTCAGATACAGTATGTTCAACTTGAATTCTAGGATTCATTTCTATGAAATAGTAATTTTCATCTTCATCAACTAAAAACTCAAGAGTACCAGCACTATAATATCCAACATGTTTTGCAAGCTTTAAAGCATCTTCACATATTTTATCTCTAACTTCTTTACTTAGAGAAAATGCTGGTGCATATTCTATTATTTTTTGATGTCTTCTTTGAACTGAACAGTCTCTCTCATAAAGATGAACTATATTACCATGTTTATCTCCAAGTACTTGAACTTCTATATGCTTTGGCTTTTTTAAATATTTTTCTATAAATATAGATGCCTTTCCAAAAGCTTTTTTAGATTCACTTACAGCTCTTTCAAATTCTAAAACTAAATCCTCTTCTTTTTCTATAACTCTCATGCCTCTTCCACCGCCACCATTAGAAGCTTTAAGCATTACTGGATATCCAATTTCTTTTGCTATTTTTTTAGCTTCATCAGAAGTTGAAATAGAATAATCAACTCCAGGTATTGTAGGAACATTAACCTCTTTTGCAACTTTTTTAGAATTTATTTTATCTCCCATTTTATCCATAACTTCAGGAGAAGGCCCTATAAATTCTATCTCATTTTCTCTACACATTCTAGCAAAGTCAGGATTTTCTGATAAAAATCCATATCCAGGGTGAATAGCATCAACGCCTTTTTTCTTTGCAATATGAATTATTTCTTCCATATCAAGGTATGCTTCAATTGGTCCTTTATCTTCTCCTATTAAATATGATTCATCTGCTTTACTTCTAAAAAGACTGTATTTATCTTCTTTTGAATAAATACCAACCGTTCTAATTCCAAGTTCTGAACAAGCTCTAAAAATTCTTATAGCTATTTCTCCTCTATTGGCAACTAATACTTTTCTGAATTTTTTCAACATTTCACCAACTCCTTCTTTCCCGAATTATATATTAATTATACCACATTTTATACGGTATTTTTCGTACAAAACGTTTCTTTGCCGACTTTTAATTCGTTTCAATGAATATTGACTATACTAAATATATTATTACAATTTTATTATTTGTTTAATCTTAACTAACATATTTAAATAAAAAAGCCTTTCATCCCTTATAAAAAGAGACGAAAGACTTATCTTCCGCGGTACCACTCTAATTAGCTTAAAAGCTCTCTTTATCAGTACAGAATCTAAAGTTCCATACTATCCAATTTATAACGACTTGGATACCGTCTAAGCCTACTCTCATCAAAAATTTCAGTTAGAAACTCCGAGATGTTCTTCAATATAGCCGTTGTATCAGTCTTACACCGTCACCGATTCGCTATAACAAATAACTATACCTACTCTTCTCTTCATCGTTTTTCTTTATTAAATTAACTTTTTTTTATTTTTTCTTTATTAAATTAATTTATCTCATTATATAGTTTATTTATTAAATTGTCAATTGAATCATTAAATTTTTTTGATAAAATTTCCTTTTATTTTTACATAAAACCTATGTTAAAGCAGTTCTCATAAAATTATTGTTTAGAAATATCTCTATGTTCTTCAAAATTTCTTCAGCAGCTAAAATTCCTGATGATAATGTAAACTCTAATTTCATGTCTTCACATTTTTTATCTTTATATAGATCGTATATTTCTCCATGAAATGGTGATACTCCATAATCTGCAATATCTAACATACATAAATCTAAATAAGAATCTCCTGCTGCCGCTATAGTTTTTATTCCTGCATTATTTGCTATATAAACAATAGCATCTCTTTTATTTACACAATTAGGTATAAAATATAATTTGCGCCCTTGCAGCGAAACATTCCAATTGTTCCCATCTAGCCACTTAAAAAAAGATTTAAGTTCATCTTTTTTTAGTTTACTTAAATCAACAATACAATAGCAAAATAATTTATCTGCTGTATTACATGAAATAAGCCATTCTTTATTTTTAATTTCATTAAATTTTTTCAATACATCTGCAATAGATACAGCTTCATTTTTTATTTTATTTTTAATACATCTATTCCATATCTTGTCAACTTTTCCATCTATCAAGATATTTCCTCCGTTACTAACCACTGCATATTTAGATATAATTTCATTTTGAAAAATAGAAATTCTTCTATATTGTTCTATAGTTCTAGTTGTTGTTGGTACAAAACATAATTTTTGTGATAACTCTTTTAACTTATCTATTGCTCTATTTGTCATAAAGGATATCTCTTTATCTCCTTTTTTCTCTATTAAACAGACATTTTTATGTTCTTTTATAGTAAAATTATCTAAAAACTTATTTGAATATATTAAAGTTCTATCTAAATCAGAAGCAAATAACATTATATATCTCCTCTTAAAGATTTTATAAGTCCACAACACTTATAAGTCATTTTAGTATATTTTTCAATGGGTACTTTTTTCTCTTTTGCCAAAATTAATATATGTTTTAAATTTGAATCGCTTTCTTCTTTTACAAGGATTTTCCAAGGAATTCTTCTCAATAAAACTCTTGTAGTTTCTCCTATGCCGGGTTTAATTAAATTTATATCTTCTATATCAAACTCTTTTTGAATTTCCTGAATATTTTTCCATCCTTCCCAAGTAGGATGTATATTTATATCATTTACTGCATTTAATTCTTTATCTATTTTATCCAACACACTCTTGAATTGTTCGCAAATAGTATCTATAAATAAATTAGATAGATCTTCTTCTTTTAGCTCTTTATAATACTTTGCCCCATGAAAATCTTTTTCTCCAATTAAATCACTTCTATGTACAGTACGACTAACTAGTCCTGATACAGTAGAGTTAAGGCAAGCACTAGGAATTAAAAAATCCTCTCTTGTACCAAATGTTGATATACAATAACCAGGGTCTGCAAGTACTGCTAAATCATCATTTAAATCAATTCCATACTTTTGTTTAAATTTTTCACAAGACTCTGTTAAAACTTTTGTAATAGCTCCTTTCCCAGTCCATCCATCTATAAACTGAATTTCTTTATCTGGATGATTTTTCATAATATAGCAAATTGCATTCTCATCTATCCCCTTTCCTCTTATTATAGAAATACTATAATGAGGAATGTCTATTTTATATTTAAAATAAATATATCTTTTTATTAATATTCCAACTGGTGTACCCGCTCTAGCTAGTGAAGTAATCACTATATTTAATCCTCTATTTTTAATTATTTTTTCCGAAACAACGCCCACTGCAATAGCTAACTTCTTAGCTGACTCCTTTAAAGACATGTAAAACAAATCTATATATTCTGAAGAAGGCTTATATTCTATAGGTAGCATTTCAGAATAATGTCTTCCTGATTGAATGGCCTTTTCCCTATATTTTGTATCTTTTTCTTTTACACAATCACTAATATCCTTTAATAAAAAAATCACATCATCGATTGAATAACTGCCTATATATGAAGGTTTGGATATTTCTCTATTTAGTATTTTATTCATTTACTAACTCCCCTCTTTAATTAATTTTTCCCGAACATGTAACAATAAAAATATTTGGAATACCTAATTTTTTCAAAATTTCTAATAATGACTTTAATCTTTCTTTTTTTATTCCTCTTTCAAAAAATATATACATATCATCATAATATCTATATGGAATATTATATATGTAGTTTATTATAGAAGGATCATCTGGAGATTCAAATTTAAAAATATTTTTTACTCCATAATCAATTTTATCATATGGATAAATAGGACTTCTTGTCGTTGAATGATATGATATTCCTTCTCCCATGTAACTTGCTATTTTCATAGGTATATAAATAAATTCACCAGTTCCAAGACAAAGAGTTTTATTTCCACTTCTCATTTCACCTAAATAATTTCCAATAATCTTTGTTTTAGATTCTATATACTCCTTATTTATTTCTTTAATTCCAAATCTACCGGTCTCCAATAAATATGGACTATCATTTTCATACCCTAAACTATCCTTAGAAGAAAGAGTAATCAAATTTTTAAAAAATTCACTTAAATTTATATATTTTATATTACAATTTATCTTAATATCTATATTATCCATTTTATTAAATTTATTTTTTTTACTTATTTTTCCTTTTTCTTTAATATTTCCAGAAAGTAAAGATACTGTTTCAATAGATATATTTAGTTTTTCTTCTTTTTCTCTAAATTTTTGAATATCTTCATCAGATCTCCAATCCAATAACGAAACTACTACATATTTTTTTCTTGGATACTTTTTTTGAATAGCTTCAATAATATTTAACGCTGTCTTTCCTGTTGTAATTTCATCGTCTACTAATATAACTGTATTTTTAGATTCTAATATATTAGGATCTATGCTATAAAATCTATGAGATGTAGCATGAGAATGTTCTTCTTCAAAATTAATTATAGATTTTAAATTCGAAATTAACTCTCTAGTAGTATGTATATAAGCTCCACTGTTGGAAAAATAACTATACATAGATTGTCCTAATGCAGTTGCTGTTTCGGCAAATCCAATGAATATACAAGGTTCTGAAAGCTTAAAAGGATTTTTATACATATCATCACATACTTCATTTATATTTGATTCTTCAACAAGTGCATTTATTATTTCTTTAATCTTTTTTGAATTTTCATTATGTACTATCTGCATATATCTTGCTGCAAGTGCTGCTCCAGCTATCAGTGGGACAAAAGGATTTACTGGAATATGCTTGCCTAATACTTTGCTAACAAATAAAAATGATCTTTTCTTATTTTTTCTTGCAGCCATAGCAAATAATTTATCTAGCGGAATTTCATATATATTATCCTTTATATATATATCTAACTCTAAATTATCTAAAATATTATATGTATATTTTTTTTTCAAGCAAGCTTGTGAAGTTTTTCTTTTCATTAAATACTCCATAAATCTTTCCTTTCCTAACTATTTTATTAGCCCAATTAATGTGAGGCTTAATTTCATTCATTTTATTTAGATATTGGCTTTTCATAACTCCTAATTGTCCATTATCATTGTCTAAAATACTACAAGCATCTACATAATCTTCATGACTTACTACATGCAACGCCTGTACAGGTAAAATATGACTTGGATGAATAATGGTCTTACCAATCAATCCATTTACTTTATCTAATGAAACCTCTCTAATTAAACCATCTATGTATTTGTCTATAATATTAGCTCTAATCTGAATTCCTTCCAGACCATAGGTATCTTCAAATGGACTTTGTCTTAATTGTGGTTTAAGCACTCTATATTCCTTACAAAAATATTCCCATACTGGTCCTGAAATAACATACTCTCTATCTACGCGAGAAAATATATTAACAATATCTGCTATACAATCTCTAATTACTGCAATATCATAAATAGTTACATCATAACTTCTTCTAATACCAAATAAACTCGAAAAATCAGTTGCACCTATTCTAACATTTAATACAAACTCTTCATTTTCGTTTAGTATTTTATTTATATCATTTAAAGACCTTATTCTAGTTTCTCTATAAATTATATCTGCGGTTTCTAATATTGGCATTCCATAAAGCTTTTTATTAAAAGTAAAATTAATTTTTTTTAATTCTTCAAAATAATCTCTTCCATTGTTTATTGAAAATTTCGGAAATACAAAGCCAGTTATAAGTTCTATCATACTTCCCATTCTTTTTCCTAAAATGTTTATTTGCTTTGGACTTCTAACTCTTATAAATATTAAAGGAATTTGCTCATAACTAATTTGTCCATTCTCTATAGCTAAAAATATATTTTTCAAGTTATTTACAAGAGATTCTGTTCCTTTATTTATTTCTTTATCTCCAATAGCATCTTCTAAACAAATAACCATAGACATTAATCCTTCATACTTAAACGATATTATATCCTGTGAAATTTTCTCTCTTGTAGCTGGCATGTATAAAGTTGAACCAAGAGCATAAGAAAGAATTTCTTTATCACTATCTCTTTCAAATGACATAGGCAAAGAATAAAAAATAGATTTTTTATCTTCAGAAGTTAAATAATTAAAATATTGCATAAACCATTCCTTTCTAATAATTAGAACAAAATATCACTTCGTGATACTCTCAGATGAGTAGCAGAGCTACTCATCTGTATTTTTTGAAACTAATTCACCATTACATTTTGGACATATAAGTATAGGCATTTTTACTTCAAAATTCTCAATATCACAACCAGAAGCAAAAAAGTCATCTTCAATAAATTCATCAATAATAAACCTAGGTACATCTTCTTCAAATCCACACTCCAAACATTGATATCTGTAAGTCTTCTCGTCTGTTTCTATCCCAAAGGGATACGCTTCCTCGTCCTCTCCCATATCTAGGAAGTTCTCTTTC
>NZ_FRAE01000080.1 GCF_900142235.1 Tepidibacter formicigenes DSM 15518
ATCAAAGAGCAAGCTCTTATCTCCTCGCTCGACTTGCATGTGTTAGGCACGCCGCCAGCGTTCATCCTGAGCCAGGATCAAACTCTCAAAACAAACTTAATTTACTCAAAATAAACTTGGCTTCATATTTTTTATCCAGAATCACGTGGTGTGATTCATTATGACCTACTGTTTAATTTTCAAAGTTCAATTTTTCGTGTCTTAACGACAAATATTACTATATCATCTTATTTTTTTATTGTCAACACTTTTTAAAAATTTTTTTAAAACTTTACTACCAATTATATTATGTGTAGCAAATTTAAATACTATTCATCAATATTTAAAATATATCAAAAATTTTTTCTAAAAAAATCACATTTAAACTAATTTGTAATAAAATATAGTGCAAGAAAATTTAATTGTTCTAAAGGAGTGAATTTTATGTATGAGTATTTCTCACCTTTTTCAAACATAGAAAAATCAGAAGAATATGGTTATAGAAAAAAAATTAATAAGTTTGCATATGTATATCATAAGAATGGTTTTAATTATCTGGCGTATATAAAAAAAGATGACAGAGAGTATTGTTATCTGTGTAGATGGAATCCATGCGAGAGAAGATGGTACTATAAACAAGTTAAAAAGAAAAATATAAAAGATATAGAATACTTTAAGCCTGATCCATGCTAAAATTAAATAAAAAAGTCTTTAGTCTAAAGATTTTAAATGTAGACTTTTTTGAAATTCATAACAGAAATTATATTTATCCACAATTTAAAAGGATTATAATTTCCTATTCATTATAAAAAAAGAAATGACTGCAATTTTGCAGTCATTTCTTTTTTTTTATTTAATTTGTTCTTTAATATATTCTATTGCTTTTGGAAGTTGTTCTTCTACTTTTTCAACTACTATATCTGGCTTTATTCCTTTTCCATGTATATATTCTCCATTTGGTGTGAAGTATTGAGCTATTGTCAGTTTAAACCCAGATCCATCTTTAAGAGGTTTTACTCTTTGAACTAATCCCTTACCAAAGGTAGTAGTTCCAATAAGTACTCCTTCTTTGTTATCCCTTACAGCTCCTGATAATATCTCAGATGCTGAAGCAGATCCTTTATTTACAAGAAGAGCAAGTGGAATGCCCACTTTTTTAGCATCAGATTTTAAATATTCCTTCTTCCCTTTATTGTCTTTTGTATAAACTATAGTTCCCTCACCTATTAGTTCATCTGCTATTTTCTGACATTGATCTAAAAGACCTCCAGGATTATCTCTTAAATCTATAATTAATCCTTTTATATTTTTAGATTGTAATTCTTTTAAGTTCTTTTTAAAATCACCAGCAGTCTTTTCATCAAATGTAGTAATTCTTATATATCCTATATTATCTTCAAGAACTTGAGATTTAACAGTTTTTAGCCTTATTTCTTCTCTTTTTATAGTTAAGTCAAAAGGTTCTTTGCTTTCTCTTAAAATTGTTATTATAACTTTTGTTCCTTTTTTCCCTTTCATCATAGATATAGCTTTATCCATTTCTTTAGCCGTAACATCTTTGCCATTTACCTTTACTATTTTATCTCCAGCTTTAATCCCTGCTCTAAATCCAGGGGTATCTTCTATAGGAGATACTACAGTAATAAGCCCATCTTCTCCTGGCATTACAATAACACCAATTCCACTATAAGAACCATGAGTATACTCCATTAAATCTTCAAATTCTTTTTTTGTCATATATTGAGAATATGGATCATTAAGTCCTTCAAACAAACCTTTAGTTGCTCCATTTATTAAATCTTCTTCATTTACCTTTGTGTAATAATTTTCTTCTATTACCTTCTTAAGTGAATACAGCTTAGAAAATTTATTATATTCCTCAAATACTTTTCTTGAAACTAAAACCTTATCTCCTAATACTAACTGTACATTTACAGTTATCAGAGAAGTTAATAAAACTAATATACTCCCCCAAATAGCAGCCTTTTTTTTTGATATCATTTAATGCATCTGCTACTCAAAATATGGACAAATATACCCATATCGAGATTTTTACCTGTTCAACGAGTTCTGCTTTGCCAAAGCTACCACAGTTTTCTTAACTCTCCGAGGTCGTTAATTCCCGACTAGCCATCGGTACATATATACAATTGCTTGATTATGCAACTTTGTATATTTTGGCATTTTTAAGATTATAACTGGCATTTATATCTCTATCTAATACTACACCACATTCACATTTATATATCCTATCTTTTAGCTTTAAATTCTTATTTATATTCCCACAACTAGAACACATTTTAGACGATGGATACCATCTGTCTACCACCCTAAGTTCTATATTGTGTATCATGCATTTATAAGTTAATTTAACTCTAAATTCATATAGTTTTTGTTGTGATATAGCCTTAGATAAATGCCTATTTTTCATCATATTTGATATTGCTAAATCTTCAATAGTAATATAGCTTGGATTTTGCTTTACTATTGAATTGATTACCTTATTAATATAATCAGTTCTAATATTAGTAAGTTTTTGATGAAGTTTTTGTACTTTAGCTATTTGTTTTTGGATATTTTGTCTAGTAGCAGTACCTCCTTTCTCTTTTTTATTTCTTAATTTCAAACTTTCATATTTCCTTGAAAGTTTTCTCTGTTCTCTTTTTAGCTTCTTTTCTAGTTTCTTAACTTGATGTGTTTTATTAATATTTTTAAAAGTCATTCCATTTGAGCATACTGCTAAATTTTTCACTCCAACATCAATTCCTATTCCTTCGTTTTTAGTTGGATTTAATTCACTATAAACATCTTCTTCAATAATTATAGATATAAAATATCTATTACCTTTTTGAGATACAGTCCCATTAACCACTTTTTTATCAGTTGGAATATAACCTTTTTCTTTAAACCTAACCCATTTAAGCGTAGGAATATTAATTCTATGTCTTTCTATTCTAAAATCAGTTTTGTTGTTTTTAGGAAAGTATAATTTAACTTCTTGTTTATTTTTCTTTTTGAATCTAGGAAAACCACTTTTCCCATTAAAAAATCTTTTATAAGCAGTTTCAGCATTACAAATAGACTTATTTCTAGCTTTAGAGCTACATTTATTTATCCAAGAGTATTCATCTTGAACTTTAACTTCATTATTGATATATTTATCAAAGTCATTGGCACTAATAAAAGCTTGCTTCTTATCTATTAATCCCTCTTTAAATTGCTTATAAAGTTCTTGATTTTTAGCTAAATATTGATTATAAAGCCATCTACAAATACCAATACTTTGATTAATTTTTTGTATCTGTTCTTTGGTTGGTTTGATTTCTGTTTTGTATGCTTTTAGCAATTTCTTCATCCTTCTCTATTCCAACGTTGTAAAGTTTTTACAGATACATTTAATAATTCTGCAAAATCTTTCGGTTTATAATTTATTATATGTTTAATATGTTTTTTTATAACTTCTACTTTGATTTAACCCATGGCACAGGGTCAACATATTTTCCATCTTTTCTAACCTCAAAATGACAATGAGGTCCTGTTGATCTACCAGTTGAACCTGCTTTTGCTATAGTTTGTCCTCTTTTTACGCTGTCTCCTTCAGAGACTGTAAGCTTAGAGTTATGCCCATAAAGAGTAACTATTCCACCGCCATGGTCAATAATAACAGCTTTTCCATATCCTCCAAGCCATCCAGCACTAATTACTTTACCATCATTAGCAGCTACTATATTTGTCCCAACAGGAGCTGGAATATCTATACCTGTATGCATTTTCTTTTTCTTTAAAATAGGATGATATCTCATACCAAAAGGAGATGAAATTCTAGTTCTTCCAGGAACTGGCCAAGCCATTACTCCACCTGTATAATCACCTTTTGATTGTAATTTTTTGATTTGAGTTTCTAAAGATTTAGCATATCTATTAAGCTCATCTATATCTCTTTCCATTTTGGCTTCATCAGATTCCAACTGTTTTTTTAATTTACTTTGCTTTCCTCTAGATGCAACAAGTCTACCTTTTTCAATTTCTATTTCTCTTTTTAAAGAAGCCATTCTTTTTTCTTTAGTCATAAGCTCTTCCTTTTTGTTCTCTACAGCTTTTTTATCTTCTCTAAGCTCTGCTAATAAGTTTTTATCATAGTTTACAATCCTTTTAATCATATCTAAATTAGAAAGAAGCTCCGATATATCTCTAGAGCTAAGTAGAACCTCAATATAACTAATATCAGAGGTTTTATACATTACTCTAAGTCTTTTTCCTAAAAGTTCTTCATTTTCTTCAATCTTGTTCTCTAAAGTTTTTATTTCTTCAGTAGTTACTTTTATATCATTTTTAGTTGCATTTAAATCTCTTTGAAGTTTTACAATAATATTTTCTTTTTCATCTATTTGAGTATTTAACTTGTCAATTTTTTGTTGAACACTTTTTTGAGCCTTCTTATTTTCATTCAATGCCTTATTTATATTATTCATGCTTTTTTGAGCATTATTTAATTTTTTCTGATAGTCAGACAAATTCTCTGCAAATGCATTGAGTGAACTAAATATTATCAAAACCGATAAAATAAAAGCTATTTTTCTCATACCTTTCCTCCTCTCATAAGGACCTTTAAACTTTTAAATATCGTCTTAAGGATATAACACTACCTATTATACCTATTCCTACTCCCATCACCATAAATATTAAAATTAAACTATTTATTATACTAGAAATAGGAAGAACATATCCTGAGAATATGGAATAAGAAGGCATATTAAGTTTATTATAAAAATAATTATAACCAAAATAAGTTATACTAAGAGCAAGTATTCCTCCCAAACTTCCAAGTATTATACCTTCTACTATAAATGGCCCTCTTATAAACCAGTCTGTAGCACCTATATATTTCATTATGTTTATTTCTTTCTTCCTAGAATGAAGTGCTAATTTTATTGTATTTGAAATTATAAATAAAGATAGAGCTACAAGTAAACCTATTATAAAAATCCCTGAAGTTTTTACTAAATTAGATATTTTCATAAGTTTTTCAACTACATCTTTATAATATTTTACCTCCTCTATCCCATCATATTTTTTAATTTTTTCTGCAACTTTGCTTATATCTTGTAATTCATTAACTTCTATTATATAAGAATTCTGAAGAGGGTTGTCCAATCCCTCTAAAAGATAGGATTCTTTTCCCCATCTTTTTTTCATTTTATTTAACGCATCTTCTTTTGATTCAAAGGTTACATCCTTTACGCCATCTACTTTTTTTATTTCTTTTTTTAAATTAAATATATCCTGTGAAGATAAACCTTCTTCTAAATAAACTTGTACATTGTCAAATTGACCTTTAATAAGTACTGTAAAATTATTTATATTTAAAACTATGCTGAATATAATTCCAAGTATAAATAATGATGCAGCAACAGAACCCACTGATGCAATTGCCATGGTAGGATTTCTTAGAATTCCTTTAGCCCCCTCTTTTATATTATAGATTATGCTATTTATCATAATTATAAGTTCCCCTTTCTTCGTCCTTTACAACTTTTCCTTTATCTAGTGCAATAACCCTTTTTCTCATTTTATCAACTACATCCTTTGCATGGGTAGCCATTATTATAGTTGTTCCTCTTCTGTTTATATCTACAAGAAGGTTCATTATTTCATTTGCCGTAGAAGGATCTAGGTTGCCCGTAGGTTCATCTGCAATTAAAAGTGAAGGATTATTAACTATAGCTCTAGCTATACTTACCCTTTGCTGTTCTCCTCCTGAAAGCTCATTTGGATAGGATTTAGCTTTTTCACTAAGTCCTACCATGCCAAGTATAAAAGGAACTCTTCTTCTTATATTTTTACTACTTTGCCCTATTATTTCCATGGCAAATGCTACATTTTCATAAACTGTTTTATTTGGTAATAATCTAAAATCTTGAAATACAACTCCTATGCTTCTTCTAAATTTAGGAATCTTTCTTCTAGGAATTTTTGTAACATCCTGACCTTCTATTATTATTTTTCCAGTAGTTACTTCTTTTTCTTTTAACAGCAATTTGATAAATGTAGATTTTCCCGCGCCAGAAGATCCTACTAAAAATACAAAGTCTCCTTTATTTATTTTTAAATTTATATTAGAAAGAGCTACTTTTCCATTTTTATAAGTTTTATTTACATCTTTAAATTCTATCACTCTATATCAACTCCAGTTATATATTTAAAATCTGACTATTATATTATAACAAGAAATACATTAAAACTTCAATTAAGATAAATAATATAGGAGAATTTGCCTTACCTATTAAAGGGTTTTTGTTTGTTTATGTCTAAATTTATTAAAAAAGATAAAGGGGGATAATCAATTGAAAAAGGAATTTAGAAAAAAAGTTCTACAAATAAGAAAAGAGCAAAGTGATTCTTTAGTATTAGAAAAATCAAAAAAAGTTTTTGATAATCTAATGAAATTAGATGAAATAAAGAATTCAAATACTATAATGGCGTATCTTGATTTTAACAAAGAAGTTAAAACTGATATAATTATAAACCATTTAATATCTCTTGGAAAAAAAATTATTGTTCCAATAAGCATAGTAGAAGAAAGAAAGCTTTTATTGTCTGAAATAAAAGATATTGAAAAAGAAGTTAAAATAGGAACATATGGAATAAGAGAACCTAAAGAAGAATATATAAGACCTGTAAATAATAATGAAATAGATATTGTTATAGTTCCTGCTGTTGCTTATGATATAAATGGTTATAGATTAGGATACGGTGGAGGATATTATGATAGATTCCTAGAAACATTAAGAAAAGATGCTAAAACTATAGGAATAGCTTTTGAGCTTCAAATATTTGATAGTATACCAAAAGAAGAACATGATGCAAAACTTAATTATATAATAACTGAAAAAAGGATAATTAAGCCTTAAGGCTTAATTATCCTTTTTATCATCTTTTTCATCATCTTCTGCTAACTTTTCTAAAGATTTATTTACTTTTTCATCTATTTCCTTCATAGAAAGCCCTGTTAAAATTTCAAGTCCTTCTTCTATATGACCTATTGAATATATATGAAATTTACCTTCTTTAACAGCTTCTATTATTTCATCTTTAAGCATTAAATTTTTTACATTTTGCTTTGGAATCATTACTCCTTGTTTTCCTGTAAGTCCTTTTAATTTACAAACATCGAAAAATCCTTCTATTTTTTCATTTACTCCACCAATTGGTTGAATTTCTCCTTTTTGACTTACAGATCCTGTAACTGCTATATACTGCTTTATAGGAACATTAGCAATACTTGAAATTATTACATATAATTCTGTACTTGATGCGCTATCTCCATCTATCCCTGAATAATTTTGTTCAAAAGTTATAGATGTAGTTAAAGAAAGAGGTCTTTCTCTCCCATATTTTCCACCTAAGTATCCACTTAATATTAATACTCCCTTATCATGGCTGCTTCCACTACGCTTTACTTCTCTTTCTATATTTATGATTCCTTTTTTTCCCTTATATGTTGATGCTGTTATTCTAGACGGCTTTCCAAATGAATATTCACCAGTTCCCATTACAGCAAGTCCATTTATTTGTCCTACTTTTTCTCCTTCAATATCAATAATTAAGGTTCCATCTTTAAACATTTCATTTAATTTCTCTTCATACTTATTATTCCTATATTTTTTACCATCTATTGCCTTTTGCACATCAACTCTTGTTACATATTTTGAATTTTCATCACTCAATGCATCTGCCTCGTATAATATATCTACTATTTGATTAAATCTAGCACTTAACTTTTCCTTATTTTCGCAAATTCTAGAACTATATTCTATTACTTTTTCAATAGCTCCTTTATCAAAATGCTTTAATCCTTCTTTTTCACAATGAGTTGCTATAAACCTAGCTATTTTATACAAATTTTCTTCATTTCTATTTATTTCAATATCAAAATCTGCCATTATCTTAAATAACTTTCTAAAATCTTCATCATATGCATATAAAAAACTATATGTATAGCTATCCCCTATTAATATTACTTTTACCTCTATATCTATAGGTTCTGGTTTTAATGTAGATGTTACTATATATCCATACTGCTTATTTAGTGTTTCCATGGTTACTTTGCCAGTTTTTAATGCTCTTTTAAGTGCCTGCCAAGCAAAAGGATGAGAGAATAAATCCTTAACATTTAATATTAAAAATCCTCCATTCGCCTTATGAATAGCCCCTGGCTTAAGCTCTAAATAACTAGTAGTAAGCACACCAATTTCATTTTTGTACTCTATCATTCCAGTTAAATTATAATAAGTAGGATTAGTTTCATTTACAATTCTAGCACCTTTTAATTCACTATTATCTATAAATAAATTCACCTTATATCTTAAGAAAAATTTACTGTCATCCTTTTGCATAAAAGCAAACATATTTTTTTCTTCATTTTCATTTTTCTTAAATTTAGATATATTTTCTACAATATCTTCTTTCATATCATGTAAATAAGTTAATATTTTTTCGTTATATCCATATTTATCTATTAAATAATTTATATAAAAATCTACAATATTTTCTCCAATTTTTTTATCCAACTCTAAAATTTTATTCTTAAATTCTTCCTCTAATCCCTTTATTTTATTTACATAGTCTGTTATATCTTTATTTAATTCATTTGCTTTTTCTCTTATTGTATTGAGTTCTTGTTGAGAAAGGCTTTTATACTCTTCATCAAGCATTGGAGTTTTATTTTCTTTTAAAGGAATACTAACTAATCCTCTTTGAGTTACTTGAAAAGTAAATCCTCTTTCTTTTGCAAACTCATTTAGTTCTGTTATTACATTTTGAGTCATTTGTTCATATTGAGCTACTATATATGCATTTTTTTCTTCATATTCTTTTGATTCAAAGTTTTTTGGAATTTCCTCTTTAAGCTTTTCTACAATTTCTTCTACATCTTTTTTAAACTCTTTTCCTTGTCCAGCTTCAAATGATAAAGCAATTGGTTCATTAGGTATTTTAAAATTATACACATATACAAAATCTTTATTATTCCTTTTATACTTTGCTATTTTTTCTATTAAAGAGTAAGTATAGCTTGTCCTTCCTGTTCCACTAAGTCCTGCAACGTATATGTTATATCCTCTTTTTTTCATTTTAAGTCCAAAATCCATGGCATAAGCTGCTCTTTCTTGCCCAATAATTCCTTTTAATGGTTTTAAATCTTCTGTTGTATTAAAATTAAAATCATCTAAACTACATTTTGTTTTTAAGTCATCAATAGGAACCTTAAAGTTATTAATATTTATCATATTCATCCCCCTTTAACTCTTTTATATTTTATTTTACCCAAAAAAACAAAAAAATCACTTTAAAAATAAAATATCAAGTCATTTTTTTGAAATTTCACAAAAAGCTGCTAACATTATTTTGTTAGCAGCTTTTTTACTATTCTTCCTCAACTTTATTTATTAATTCCACCTTATCAGGAAGTTCTTTTAAATTAGTTTCTACAACTATGTATGGATGTGAATTTTCAGGTTTTTTATAAACAGAATATACTTTCATTGTAATCTTATCTTCATCTTTTAGCATTTCTATTTTTTCTATTTCTACTCCATAATCTTTGTTTTCCCCTCTCGTTGCTATAACATATATTTTATCCTGAATTTTGCATGCTAATGCTCTTTCTTCATCTACGTATTTTGGCATTACATCCAAAATTTTCTCAGGTATCTCATCTCTTTCAACTAGTGTAAATTCAACAGGTTCCCCTTTTTCTCCTAAGAATTTAGGTACCACTAAAAATCCTCCAATTACAAGGATTAATGCTATTATACCATACAGTACAGCCTTAGTATTCCATTTAATTTCCAAACAATACCACCTCCCAATCCTTATACATTAATTATATGAAGGGATATTTAACATTAGAATTAAAAAATATAAAAATTAGTAACGTATAAATCTTTTTTGAATATAATGATAAAGACCTAATTATAAACTATTTTAAAGGGGTGCTTTTAATGAGTAGAAAAATTAAAACCAAAGAATTTATTGATTCTATTATAAGTACTAATGAATTTATACAGTTAAAAAAAGCAAAAGCAATTATTGATAGAAACAAAGATTTAAAGAAAAAAGTAGATGATTTTAGAAAAAAACAAACGGAGATATATAGCTCAAAAAAAACTCAAAAAGATATGCAATATAGATTAGCCGAACTTAATAAACAGTTTCAAAGTCTATCTCAAATCCAAGAAGTCGATATATTTTTTAAATCATCAAAAGAATTTAATGATATGATGTTTAAAGTATTTAAAGAAATAAATGATTCAGTAGACTCAAAATTAAATTCTAAATAACTAAAAAAATTCGCTTCATGCTATCGCATGGCTCATGTCGCCAACGAGTCCTAACGGACTCCGTTGCTCAAAATAGTTGATACTTTTATTCAGTTACCAAAGTTACAGTTTAAAAAATTTATAATTTCCTATAGAGTAAAAAAAATAAGCCCTTATACAGGGCAATTGAGAATTTTGAGTTTATTTAAACCTACATTTTAAGAGGTATCATAAATTGCTGATAAGGGGTTGTCAGCAAAAAAATAAGCCATAAGGTTTGAGAATTCAGTTCTCTAAAAACCTTCATGGCCTTATTTTCTTAATTTTGTTTTCTAG
>NZ_FRAE01000070.1 GCF_900142235.1 Tepidibacter formicigenes DSM 15518
TTAGAAGAAATAAAGCGTAATAGAGAGGAGATACCCGATAATGAAAGATTTAGAGAAAGAGAACTTCCTAGATATGGGAGAGGACGAGGAAGCGTATCCCTTTGGGATAGAAACAGACGAGAAGACTTACAGATATCAATGTTTGGAGTGTAGATTTGAAGAAGATGTACCTAGGTTTATTATTGATGAATTTATTGAAGATGACTTTTTTGCTTCTGGTTGTGATATTGAGAATTTTGAAGTAAAAATGCCTATACTTATATGTCCAAAATGTAATGGTGAATTAGTTTCAAAAAATACAGATGAGTAGCTCTGCTACTCATCTGAGAGTATCACGAAGTGATATTTTGTTCTGACTACATAAATCGTGGTTACAAAGTAGACAACCATTAAACTAACTCGAATTATAATTATATGGTTATTCTGATTAATATTTGAGGAAATTCTTTTTGTTTATTTGAAGTATATTTAATATGGAGTATTTAAATTTGCAGAAATAAAGGAATTTCGGATGTCTATATGGAATATTTAGATATTATTTACTTCGTAATTTAGAAAAATCAGCGATTAAAAAATATGAAATTTACTTATTTAATTAAAGTGACTTTTATATGTATAATTTTAGAGGGAAGGGTGGTCAATAATATGGTTAAGCCAGACTGGAATATATTTAAAGCAAAGTTTAGTCAGAATACTCAAAGCAACTTTGAGTGGTTTTGCTATTTACTATTTTGTCAAGAGCATAATAGATCTTTTGGCATTTTTAGATATAAAAATCAATCAGCAATAGAAACAGATCCAATTATAAAAGAAAATGAAGTAATTGGCTGGCAGGCAAAATTTTATGAGACCACATTATCAGTTCATAAGAATGACTTAATTGGTACTATTACGAAAATTAAAAGAAACTATCCTAATCTTACAAAAGTTATTTTTTACACTAACCAGGAATGGGGTCAAGGGAAAAGTAATAATGACCCGCAAGCTAAAATAGCAGTAGAACAAAAGGCAAAAGAATGTAATTTAGAAATAGAGTGGAGAACGGAAAGTTATTTTGAATCTCCTTTTGTGACGATTAATAATAGTAATATAGCACAGCATTTTTTTAGTTTGGATAATAGTATTATTAATCTTCTTAAAGAAAAACAAGCACATACAGAGTCTATATTACTTGAAATTCAAACAAATATAGATTTCGATACTCAAATAATAGAAATTGATAGACGTAAAGTATTAAAAAATATCAAAGAAGAACTTGCTCAAAAACAGATATTAATCGTAAGCGGAACTGGAGGAGTTGGTAAAACAGCAGTTATTAAAAAACTTTATAGTGAAATTAAAGAAGATGTACCTTTTTATATCTTTAAAGCTAATGAATTCAACATTAACAATATAAATGAACTGTTTAGTGAGTTTACCTTGAAAGAGTTTGTAGAAGCACATAAAGAGGAAAATAATAAAATCATAGTTATTGATTCAGCAGAAAGATTGTTAGAACTTGAGAATACAGAACCGTTTAGAGAATTTCTTTCTATCATTGTTGGTAATAGATGGAAAATACTATTTACTACAAGAAATAATTATTTAGAAGACTTAAACTATCAATTTATTGAAATACACAATATAATTCCATTGAATTTGGAGATACGTAATTTAACTCAAGAAGAAATTAATGATTTATCTCAAAAATATGATTTTTCTCTTCCGGTAGACTCAAAGTTATTAGAACTTATTAAAAACCCTTTTTACTTAAATGAATACTTAAGATTTTATAAAGATGAAGAAAATTTAGAGTATTTAAATTTTAAAAAAAACTATGGAATAAAATTATTAAAAAATCTAAACCAGCAAGAGAGCAATGTTTTTTGCAAATTGCTTTTGAGAGAGCAAATGAAGGTCAATTTTTTGTAACTCCCAATTCTAACTACCAAGTTCTAGATGAATTGGTTCGTGATGGAGTTTTAGGGTATGAAACGGCAGGATATTTTATTACCCATGATATATATGAAGAGTGGGCTTTAGAAAAGATAATTAAATCCGAATTTATTAAAAAATCAAGCAATAAAGAATTATTTATAATACTTGGCGAATCATTACCGATTCGTAGATGCTTTAGAAATTGGATATCTGAACAGCTCTTATTGGGGGATAGTCATATAAAACAATTTATTGAAGAAATTATTGAAGATAATGAAATTGCTTCTTTTTGGAAAGATGAAGTATTAGTCTCTGTATTACTTTCTGATTATGCGGAAACTTTTTTTGATATGTTTAAGGAGAAGCTTTTTGAAAATGAACTTATATTAATGAAAAAGATAACATTTTTACTTAGAATTACCTGTAAAGAAGTAGATAGCGACTTTTTCAACCAATTAGGTATAAAAGATATTAATATGCTCTCAATAGAGTATTTTCTTACAAAGCCTAAAGGTGAAGGCTGGATTAGTTTTATAAAATTTGTTTATGAAAATTTAGATGTTATCGGAATAAGTAATATACATTTTATTTTACCAATAATTAATGATTGGACTAGTAAGTTCAAGAATGGTGAGACAACGAAAAAAGCCAGTTTAATTGCATTAAAGTATTATCAATGGACTATTCAAGAAGATATATATTTTTCACGTGATGAAGAAGTAAAAGAGAAACTTTTTCAGACAATTTTGTACGGAGCTAGTGAAATAAAAGAGGAACTTATTAGTATTTTTGAAGAAATATTAACTAACAAATGGAAGAGGCATCGGGACCCTTATTATGAATTGGTAAAAGTTATTTTAACTAAATTAGGAGAGAATATTGAAGTTATAAAAGCTCTTCCTGGACACATATTGAAACTTGCTGAATTATTCTGGTTCAAAACACCTCGCAAGGAAGATTTCTATTACAGTTCAGGAATAGGAGTAGAAGAATATTTTTGTTTAGAGAAAAATCATTTAGATTTTTATCCATCAAGTTCATTCCAAACACCGATTTATTGGTTGCTGCAATTCAACTTAAAAGAAACCATTGATTTTATTTTAGACTTTACCAATAAAACAGTGGAGTGTTTTGCAAAGTCTGATTTAGCAAGGAATGAAATTGAAGAAATAGATGTTTTTATTGAAGATGGGAACTATATGAAGCAGTATATCTGCAACAGACTATGGAATACATATAGAGGTACTCAGGTTTCTCCTCATGTTTTAGAAGCTATGCATATGGCCCTAGAAAAGTTTTTTCTTGAAAGAATTAAAAACTCTGAATCAAAAGTATTGGAAACTTGGCTATTCTATCTTCTTAGAAATACAAGATCGGCTTCAATTTCAGCTATAGTTGTGAGTGTTGTATTAGCTTGCCCGGAAAAAACTTTTAACATTGCTAAGGTATTATTTCAAACAAAGGAATTCTTCCTTTATGACACCAGTAGAATGTTACTTGACCGGTCTGCTAAAATGGACTTTTATATAGGTTATGGGCTGGATTATAGAAATAAAATTCATCAAGACGAAAGAATAAAAAGTTGTGATGATGAGCATAGAAAAAAATGTTTAGAGCATTTAGTATTAAGCTATCAATTATTTAGAAGTGAAGAAGTAAGTGCTGAAGAAGCAAAAAAGAGGCAAGAAATTATCTGGAATATTCTTGATAAATACTATGACGAATTGCCTGATAAATCAAAAGAAACTCAAGCTGACAAAACTTGGAGACTTTATTTGGCAAGGATGGATAGAAGAAAAATGAAGCCTACAATTGAGGAAAAAGATGGACAAATTCTTATTAGTTTCAATCCTGAAATTGAACGAGAGTTAAAAGAGTTTAGTGAAAACTCACTTAAGCAAAATTCTGAATTGATGAAACATTCCCCTTTACACCTGTGGGCTGATTATAAAATGCGTAATGATGAACAATATAAAAACTATATGCAGTATGAGGATAATCCGAGCTTAGTATTAAAAGAAGTAAAAGAGATAGTTGAAGAATTAAAAAATCCTAAGGATGCAAATTATTTTTTCTTTAATAAGTCTATTCTTGGACAGACCTGTTCAGTTTTAATAAGAGACTATTTTAATAAACTATCAAAAGAAGAAAAGGTCTTTTGCAAAGATATAATTATAGAAGTTGCATCTTCTTCTCTAAGAGATAATTATTCATATCAAATAGCGGATGGAGTTGAATCAGCAGTTTTTGTGTTACCTAAGTTATTAAAGGAGTTTCCAGAAGATAAAGAGACTATTAAAAGCATTTTACTGATGATTTTATTTGACGACCATAATATAGGAATGTACTGTGAGTTTTCCGATTATTCTAAAAAAGCAATAATCAATAACTTATGGGATATAAGTTATTATGATGCGCAATCACTGCTATATGGGTATTTACTATTAAAGCCAATATATGAAGAAAGTAGGTTGGTGATTCGTAAAGAAAATCACAAAAAAAATATTTATGATATTAATGAAAGCGATATTGTGAGAGATTTCCTTAAAAAAAATGAGGAATGTTTACAAAAAGTAATTAATAATAAAATCACAATAAATGACTTAAAACATATAGAAAAGCTTGAATTATATATTTTAAAAAATGCATTTGAGTTAATTCCACAAAAAACAGATGAACCAGATCATAAGAATTTAGTTAAATTAATTATTTCAGTTTTTTCTAAAGCTTTGTTGACGGTGAAAAGAGATGATAAAGTTGATTATAATGTTAGGCATGGCTTTTTAGAAAAATTATCATACTTCATTTTAAATGCTTCTGAGAAAGACATTAAAGATTACTTAAGACCATTTACTGAAGGCTTTAATAGCTCGGAAGTATTTGCGGATTTATTTAAAGAATTTATTATAGCAGAGGATAAACTAGAAGCATATAATGAATTTTGGTATATTTGGCATTTATTTTATAAAAAACTAGTGGACTTATGCAAAGATGGTGATAAACATTGGTATAAAGATGAGATTATTAAAAGTTACCTTTTTGCTAAAAGTCCATGGAGAGAAGAAGTTAGAGAATGGCATATGCTGAAATTATCTAATAAAATGTTCTTTAAAAAGGTTACAGAGGAAATGGGGCATTGTCCTTCTGTTTTATATGCAATTTCTAGATTATTAAGTAATATAGGGAGTGTTTATTTAAATGATGGAATTTTGTGGATTTCCAAAATGCTTAATAATAATAAAAATTTATGGACAGACAAATTAGAAACTGATACTACTTATTACTTAGAAAATATAGTTAAAAAGTATATTTATGTAAATAGGGAAGCAATTAGAAAAACTAAGCAACTTAAACAGCAAGTGATAGTTATATTAGATTTCTTGATAGAAAAAGGATCTGTTGTTGGGTATATGTTAAGGGATAACATTCTATAATCACTGTATGTAAGTAGAATATCAAAGTGCATAATTAGCTATTAGTTTATTTTAAAATTATACTATTAAGATAATATTGCCCTCAAAAATTGATTGTTATTACTGTCTAGTCCACACTGTAGAAGTGCTCGTTGATAGTAAAAAAAGATCATTGAGATACGGTAGTTATAAAGCAGGCTAAGAAGCCTGCTTTTATTTTACATTAAGTTATATTGTTTGATAGGAAGCAGAAAACAATAATAAACTTAACTAATTTTATTTTTTACTATAAATTTTACGACTTCTCTTAGAACTCTTAAATAGTATATATTATTTGAGATAGATTTAATAAAAAATCGTAGATAATTATTAGTTAGGATAATAACTACTTGATATTATACAATCAGAATGAGAAGTTAAATTAGCTTTCAGCTAAAATAAAATGATAGCCTTTATAAGTTTCCTGTATTCCATTCAATACTTTATATAATCCACTTGTGGCTTGCTTTCTAGTAACACCTAGAAAATTTGCCACTCTACCAGTTGTTAAAAATTTTTTACCGGTTTCTACACATACAACTGGTCGTGAGTTATGAGGAGTTAATTGTTCAAATTTTTCTTGTCTCTTTCTTAATATCTTTTTTCGAATAGTTTCATTAGATATTGGATTGTCAACACTTTTGGTTCTTTCCAAAGTTAGTTGAAGCACATGAAAATGTATGATATATTAGAACAACTAAAGTCATTATGAAAGAGGTTGTTCTATGGATGAATTTATTAAACTATTAGATAGAAACTTAGAATATGTAAGTCATGAAATTATAGATGATACTATTTATATAAATGTAATATCTACTCGTGAGGAAATTACATGCCCTTATTGTGGAGAGTCTTCATCAAAAGTACATTCACGCTATAAAAGAAGTTTTCAAGACCTCCCAATGCAAGAGAAAAAGGTCAAAATTATTCTTAACAATAGAAAGATGTTTTGTAAAAATACTGACTGCCAGTATACTACCTTTGCTGAAAGCTTTGATTTTCTGACATTCAAATCAAAAAAGACTAAAAGACTAGATGATAAAATTATAAATATTTCAATGAATCTTAGTTCTTTGACAGCTACTAATTTTTTGAGAAATAGTGTTGCATCCATAGGAAAAAGTACGATTTGCAATCTCTTAAAAAAAAAGAGATACCAATAATTGAAAAAGATAAATTTACAAAGGTTTGCATAGATGATTTTGCATTAAAAAAGCGCAAAAAATATGGAACTATTATGGTAGATATTGAATCCAGACGTATTATCGATCTACTGGAATCTCGTGAAATTAATGATGTGATAGAATGGCTAAAAACATATCCAAATTTAAAAATCATCTCAAGAGATGGCTCTATTAGTTATGCAGCCGCTATTAGTAATGCACATCCAAAGGTGGTACAAGTAAGTGATCGATTTCATTTATTCAAAAACTTAACTGATTATTGCAAAAAATATATTTTAAAAACAATTGGTATAAAAGTCAGGATTCCTACAATCAAAGAAGATACGACTGTAGCATTGCTTAATAAAAATGGATATAATTCAAAATCTAAAAAAGATAAAATTAGTAATGTAAAAGAATTGCATCAAAAGGGTCTTACTAAACATGAAATAAGAAAACAACTAAAAATGGATATTAGAACTATAGAGAAATATATTGGCTTAGAGGATGATTCAGAGGAGATTGAAGATAAAGATACCCGTTTTAAGAAACATGATGCAATTGTATCGAAAAAGGAAGGTAATATTGCTAGAGTAAAAGAATTACACAAGCAAAATTATTCAAATAGCGCAATTGCAAGAGAAACTGGACTTTCTAGGCATACTGTAAAAAGGTATTTAGATACAAATGTATCACCAGTCCATGGAGCATATGGAACATATAGTGGAGGACCTTTAACACCATTTCATGATGATATAAATAAATTGCTAAGCAAAGGTTGGACATTTAAAAAGATTGAAGAGTTTATTAGAGGCAAAGGATATGGAGGTTCATCTTCTACAATAAGAATGTATACAACAAGAGAAAGACGCTTATTCAAACAAATACAGTCGGATCCTGAGAAAACTGAACTAGTAAAACGTCAATACTTAATAAAGTTATTATATAAGCCTATTGAAAAAATTAACAAGTTGACATCAGATCAACTAAGCAAAGTATTAAAAATTTACCCAATGCTTGAAGAAATTTATAAAATAATTACATCTTTTAAAGAG
Source organism: Tepidibacter formicigenes DSM 15518 (assembly GCF_900142235.1). Taxonomy (GTDB): domain Bacteria; phylum Bacillota; class Clostridia; order Peptostreptococcales; family Peptostreptococcaceae; genus Tepidibacter; species Tepidibacter formicigenes. The sequence continues at coordinate 7,588 of NZ_FRAE01000070.1, forward strand.
CTTGTATTTAGTAAAAATGTTGCTTACCTAGACAAATGGATTGCCGAGGCACAAGCATTAAATATAGATGAGATTAACAGTTTTACAGCTGGAATTTCAAGAGATATAGAAGCTGTTAAGAATGCAATTATATATGATTACAGTAATGGTTTAGCAGAAGGCAGTGTAAACAAACTAAAAGTAATAAAACGAATTATGTATGGTCGTAATAACTTTGATATGCTACGTAAAAAGGTATTACTTCTTGAGAATAGACGTAAAATCAACTAACTTTGGAAAGAACCACTTTTTAGGACACTTTTTTGTCGGACATCAATAGTCTATATTCTACAGGGCTAAGGTAACCTAATGCCCCATGTATTCTGTGGTTGTTATACCAATTTATATAATCAAATAACTCATATTCTAGTTGTTCGAAATTTTCAAACACTTTATTGAAGTCAAACTCTGTTTTTATAATCTTAAAAGTAGCCTCTACTACAGCATTATCATAAGGGCATCCTTTCTTGCTTAGAGAGCGTTTTATTTCAAAAGTTTTCAACAGTTCATCTATGGCTTTATTCTTAAATTCATTTCCCCTATCAGTATGTAGTATTTCAATCTCATTAAGTGGTCTTTTAATCTTAGAAAAGGCTTTATATACAAGCTTTGAATCCTTGTTCTTACCAGCAGCATATCCAATAATTTCACGGTTATATAAGTCTAATAATATGCATATATAATTCCACTTTCCTTTAACATTTACATAGGTCAAATCACTTACTACAACCTCTAAGCACTCTTGGGTATTGAATTCTCTATCTACAATATTCTCAATTTTTTCTTCGTTGCATTTAGGTGCATATACTTTATATTGCTTAACTGTATAATTAGATACTAGTCCATATTTTTTCATGATACACCCGATTCTTCTTCTAGACACTTTATATCCTTTTTTATTTAATTCTCTTTTTATCTTTCTTGTACCATAGTTATTTCTACTTTTCTTAAAAATATTTATAATCTCATTATCTAATTTACTATCGTGTGATTTTTTCACAGGGGTATAGTAAATTAGACTTCTAGATATATTTAGTAATTTACACATGGCGCTGATACTGTACTTATCTTTATTTGCTTTAATAATAGCTATTTTCGTCCCATTATCAGCGCCGCTTGCTTTAAAATATCATTTTCCATTTTTAAACGTTGATTCTCTTTTCTAAGTTTTATAAGTTCGTTTTCTTCATCACTTCTATTATCCTTAGCTTTAAAAGATTTGGTATTGTTATAATCAGAAATCCATTTATTTACTGTAGACCTCTAGCTATATTGTATTCTTTAGCTATTTCCCCAGCAGATTTACCATTATTAAATAAGCTTACCATTTGTTTCTTAAATTCATATGTATATCTTTTAGATTTATTAGACATGATTTTTCCTCCAGTTCTATTTAATTAATATTATCATGTTCGAGTATTTATTGTTTAATTAAGTATAGCCTATCCAGTAAATATTAGAAGTGTTAAATGATGTATTTGGATTAAGCTTTTTAAATATATTTTCAATTTTACTCTAAGAATATTTATTTTATAAGAAGAATGAAAAGATATAGCATTACGAGAATAAAAACCATGGCGATGTAATTTACCAATGTAGCCACAATGATCACAGCCATATTTATTAGGAAAAGAATATATGATTTTATGTTTTTCTCCTATTTCTATTTTTTTACAAAAATTAGAGTTTATAATCAAGAAAATAAAAGTAATTCAAATTAAATAATTTTACGTTTTTTTAGTCAGATTATCTAATTTGAATTATTATTGTAAGATAAAATAATTTGAAGTTTTTGATGTGTTTTTAGGTGTAATAAAGTGCTGTTTAACAATTAAGGACAAAAGTATAAAGCTGAAGATATATATATGATTTTAAAGAAACCATTGTTCCCACTAGTGATATTAGAAAAAAGGTTTTTGGACAAGTGTGTTGATTATGAAAAATTTTCTATTAGCATGCTGTTAAATTTTTTAATTCTATCTATGACAAAATAGAGTGAGACGCTCACTTCTCCTTCAAAATTATTAGCACACAACTTCCTTATAAATTGAATGAATGAGTAGTTATATTTTCTTTTATTCTAATAACAAACCACTGTTTAGATTCATTAAATTCATCAAAACGTGCTAATTTAGCATATGCACGGTCTTCAACTAAAATACACTCTGGATTGGCTAATTTTTCACCCTTAAATTTCGCCCATTTGATATGATTTTTTCCTACTGTAATAGTAGTAGAATCAATAGCTAATAAATCTTTAGGAAGGTTCAAAGCCCTTTTTATTGCACGATTATATTTGTTTGAAAGCATATGAAAAAGCTTTTCAACTCTACTTCCTCCTGAGTAATAAGTATTTGCATTATATTCATTATAGTGTTATTCTTTTTCATAAGGAGTACCTCTTTTCTAAAATATTTGTGTAGTTGGATACCAAATATTTCAACTTATAAGTACTCCTTTTTCTACCTTTTTATGGATAATCAACACGCTTGGTTTTGGAGGATTTACAAAAGTTTGTCATAGTTTATATAAGTTTGATTCAAAAACAGAAAAAGATTTAGCAATAATACTTGAAGGGGATAATTCGGTAGATAAATGGCTAAGACCTGCATTAGGACAGTTCAAAATCTATTGGGATTATAATTCAAAAGAGTATTTACCTGACTTTGTTGTGGAAACAAATGATAACATATTTATGGTTGAAACAAAAAAGAAAAAGGATATCGAAACTAGAGAGGTTAAAGGAAAAGCAAAAGCAGCATTAGAATATTGTAAATATGCATCAGATTTTACAATTAAAAATAGCGGAAAACAGTGGAGATATATTTTGATTCCCCATGATGTTGTAAAACAAAATATGAGCTTTGAATTTTTATCACAAAATTATGAAGTGAAATCAATTGAAGAAGTTAAATAGAACTAAAGCCGAAGCATCGAGCAATCGACTTCGGCTCTTTTTCTAAGAAGTACAATACAATTTTTACCTTTTGAAAGGATAGCTTTAGCTAGAGTTGCTTTGTCAAATGCTAATCTAGTTATTTTGCATGAAGCCACCTCATCGTTAGATGGTTTAACTGAAAATGAAGTAGCAAACTATTTAAAACGGAAATTAATTAATAAAACAGTAATATTTATAACTCATAAAATAAGTAGAATTAAATTTTGCGATAAGATTATTGTATTAAATAAAGGTCATGTTGTTGGTAAGGGGAAACATGATGAGTTTTAATGGAAACTTGTGATTATTATAAGAAATTATATATATCGGATAAAGAAAATTGATTTGGAGGTTTTATATGGAAATATTAAAATTATATAATGTATCAAAATCCTATGGAAATAATCAAGTATTAAAAAACATTAGTTTTAATGTTAATCACAAAGAATTATTGGGGATAATGGGAGCCTCCGGTTCCGGTAAAACAACTTTATTAAATTGTATTTCCACTATTGATCTTCCAACATGTGGTGAAATTGTTTTTGAAAATAGTAATTTGGTTGAACTAAGCGGGAAAGAGATGGCGATGTTTAGAAGGAAAAATTTGGGTTTTATTTTTCAAGATTATAATTTGCTAGATACTTTAACGATAAAAGAGAATATTGCATTGGCTTTAACAATAAATAGAACTCCGATTAATATTATAGATACTAAAGTTCAAGAAGTAGCTTCAAATTTTAGAATAGAAGATATTTTAAATAAATATCCTTATCAAGTATCTGGTGGGCAAAAACAACGTTGTGCATGTGCTAGAGCAATAATTACTAATCCCAAATTGATATTTGCAGATGAACCAACGGGTGCTTTAGATAGTAATTCTTCTAAAAATCTCATGGAAACTATGGAACACATGGTTAATGATTTATTTGCTACAATTTTGATGGTAACTCACGATATATTTGTTGCTAGTTATGCAACGAGAATTTTATTTTTAAAGGATGGACGTATACATTATGAATTAATTAGAGGGGATAAATCTCATAAAAAATTTTATAATGAAATTAGCGAGGTTATTTCTTCGATTGGAGGAGCATAATGACATACATAAAATTATCTTTAAAAAATATTAAAAAAAGTGTTAAAGATTATGTTATGTATTTTTTAACAATGTTTTTAATAGTGACATTTATATATGCTTTTATTTCTATTGCTATATCGGATGATATAATTTCTTTAGCACAAAATGCAAAAGCATTGACATATGTAATTTTGAGTTTATCAATTTTTATTTCTTTTATTTGCGCTTTTATGGTATCACATGCAATCTCCTTTATTTTAAATCAAAGGAAAAAGGAGCTTGCAATTTATTTACTATTAGGGATGGATAGGAAAAACGTTTGTATTTTGTTTTTTATTGAGAATTTTATATTGAGTATAATTTCTCTAATTTTGGGAATAATTACTGGTAATTTTTTGGCAAGCATACTTATAAAAGTAATTTATAACATATTTGAAATAGAGTATTATTTTGTTATAAGTTTTTCCAAAATTGCGATGATAATAACTATTTTGTTATTCTTTTCAATCTATACAATAGCGATTAAAAAGGCTGTTTCAATAATCTGGAAAGAAAAAATTATTAGTTTACTATATGACAATAGAAAAAATGAAAAATTAGAAAATAAAGATTTCAAAATTATAATTTTTAGACTAATGACTGTTTTTTTTGCTTTGATCTTTGGAATTATTTTTTTATATAAGACAGCCGTTACTCAAACAAATATAGCAATACTATTTTTAGCCATTACAGTATTTTTACTATTGCTTGCAATATATCAGCTATATTGTGTTTTACCGTTCCTTTTAATGTTTATGATGACTAAGAATAAAAAGTGGTATTATAAAAATACAAATTTGTTTCTTTCTGGACTATTACGTAGAAAATTTTTAACATCTGGAAAAGTTATGGCTATTGTTGCAGTTTTACTATCAGTATCCCTAGCAGCAATGCTTATTGGATTAATAATGGGCATTGGATATAAAGTAAATATTAAAGCAGAATATCCTTATGATATTGCAGTCGCAATGGATGCAAAAATTAAAGACTTTGATGAAGTAATCAAATTTGTGGAACAAGATTATCAAATCAAAGACACTGTATCATATTATTTGTATCGAGATTATAAGTATAATATTGATATTTTAGCGTTGACTGACTATAATTCTCTAAGAGAACAACTTGGTTTAGATAAAAAAACTTTGAATAGTAACAGTTATATAATACACTGTGATACTCCAAAATATTTAGATGCTATTAAAAATGAAATTATACAAAATAAAGATATTGTTTTAAATGGAACAACATTACATGGTAATTACATATATACAGAACCAATGGAGCAATATCGTATGGCAGGTAGTAATGGTTATGTGCTTGTAGTTCCAGATGAAATAGTAAAGGGATTAGTCACTAACAAATCAAGATTGGTTATTTCATTGGAAACAGAAGGGAAAGAAGAATTACGTGATAGTTTAAATAGATTTATACGTAACAAGTGGAATCCAGAAATTATAAATTCTGTCAATAAAAATATTACAATGAGTATCAGTGTTAAAGCATGGGGAATAAAAAATTCGTTATCAGGATTTATTACTATTTCGTTTAGTGGCTTGTATTTATGTATAATTTTTATTATTTTATCTGCTACATTGCTATCATTTGAACAACTTTCTTCTATTGATAATTCTAAAAAATCATATTCAGTTTTAAGTCAACTAGGTATTTCTAGGAAGGAACAAAAATATTTGGCTTTTATGGAATCAGCAAATTTGTTCTTTTTACCAATGATATTGCCAATTATTTTTACAATAATTATGGCTATTTCTGGACAATATTTTTTGAGTAATTATATAATTTCTGATAAGGTAGTACCTATTAGCTTGGCAATTACATTAGGTGTATTCACTTTTTTTTATATTAAGTAGGAAATTATAAAATTTCAAAATCTGTGGAAAACTTGCTAAAATATATGTATAAGTATTGAAAAAAGAGAGATGAAGAGATGACTAAAGTAACATTAAAAAAAATATTGCAAGATAATTGGCAAAACTTTTTAAAGAAAAAAATTAAAAGAATTCCGAAGGTAATAAGGGCAGATGTTATAGAAACAGTTGAAAAAGCAATGGACTGTGGGAGGCTAGAAAAGGGATATACAGAGTATATGTGTTTAGAATGCATGGAAAGTAAGAGAGTAGGCTTTACATGTAAAAGTAAATTTTGCACTAG
>NZ_FRAE01000072.1 GCF_900142235.1 Tepidibacter formicigenes DSM 15518
CAACCTGTAATTCTTTTAAGCTTAACTCTTCTTGAAGTATTTTTTCTATATTCATACTACCTCTCCTTTTTAATTTCTTACAAAGTCATTATATCAAAAAAACTATATGCTAAAAAACTAATTTAATTCCAGTATGATACTTTTTTTGAATTTTATTGAATATTAGTTCTAAAGTATTATAAAAAAGTCTTTATTCTAAAGATTTTACAATGTAGACTTTTTTAAAATTTCATGGCGCCAACGAATTCTAACGAATTCCGTTGCTTAAAACTCATAACGGAATTTATATTTATCCACAATTTAAATAGGAATATAATTTCCTATTCGTTATAAAAAAATTCGCTTCATGCTATCGCATGGCTCATGTCGCCAACGAATCTATCGATTCCGTTGCTCAAAATAGTTGATATTGTAGTACTTTTAGTAATGTTATCCACAAGTTAAAAAATTTATAATATCCTATAGAGTAAAAAAGCCTCTTGTTATTCTCTTTAAGAATAACAAGAGGCTTTTTTGCCTTATCCTTTTTCCCATCTATTTTCACTATTTACTACATAATCATTAACGTATCCTTTGCCGTATGTCATCCCAGCTACTAATCTAGGACCTTTATTTTTATCAATGTTTTCTTTATATATTTTTTCACCAAGTTCGCTCCAGCCTTCATAAAGAGGAGTTACTATTTTTATTGCTTCTTCAAGTTTAGATTTATCTTTTTTTATATCAGCATCAGTTATAAGCTTATTTATATATAAATATAAGCTTTTATAATTATTTGTAATTTCTGAGCCGCCTTTTAATGTAGCTATAAATTCAGATATTATATCTCTAGATTTATTTATTGATTTATTAAAATTTTCTCTATCACTATCAATGTAATTAATACATTCTTTTAAAGTATCTATTAATCCTTCATATAAAATAGCAACAAGTTGTGCTTCATTAGCAGTTGCTACTCTACTTGCTAGGTACTGCTTTTCTATCATAAATTATCCCTCACTTTTAACCAAGTAATTTAAGGATTGCTTGTGGTTGTTGATTAGCTTGAGCAAGCATAGATACCCCTGCTTGTTGAAGTACATTTAGTTTTTGATAGTTAGCCATCTCAAGCGCCATGTCAGTGTCTTCTATTCTAGACATAGCTGCTGTTAAGTTTTCTGATGTATTATCAAGATTTGCAATAGTATGCTCAAGTCTATTTTGAGTAGCTCCAAGCTTTGATCTTTCAGATGCTATTTGAACTATAGCATTATCAAATACTTTGATAGCCGCTGAAGCCTTTTCTTCAGTTGATACATCTATTGCATACTCTACCATACTTGAAGAAATTCCGTCTGTAACAGTTGCTCCTGTTTTTACATAAGAAGCTCCTTTAACTCCTGGGTTTCTTGTAGGATTATCTGCACTTATTTTTAAGTTTTTAGCACGAATATCTCCTATTTGAAGGCGAAACTCTTGACCTGTATTTGCACCTACTTGAAGATTAGTTGTAAAATCATCAGGAGTTCCTTCAAGATAAACTAAGTTACCATCAAATCCTGGATTATTAAATTTAACAATTAACCTAGCATTATTAGATGTTCCTAATCCTGAATCAAACTTAGGATCTTCACTTAAAGTTACTCCATCTATTCCCGTTGCAAATTTATTAACAATTTCATCTACAACAGCTTCAGCAGTTGTTTTGCCTGATATATCAATAGGTCTATTTGATCCTATATATGGTGCTACACTACTATCAAAAAATTCTATAGTTTCATTTCCTATTTTAATAGTTGAACCTATTTCAGGTACTCCATCAAAATAGAAGCTTCCCTCTGCTGTATTTGTTGCATTCTCTGCTGTTCCTGTAGTAGGATTTTCTATTATTTTAGATTCTACAGGTGTAGCTACTAAATCAATGCCCGAAAGGTCTATTGTTCCTGCTCCTGTTACAGTAAATTTACTCATATCTAGTCCTGCTGGCGCTCCTGTTGTTGCTCCTTGTATTAATGCTTCTATATCCGATGTTGCATAATCTGCTTTATCTGTTTCTAATGTTATAGTTAATACATTATCATTCCAAACTGCTGTTTCTGCACCTGCTCCTTCTGTAAATTTAATAGTAATATCACTTTTACCTTTATTATCAGCACCAGCATTAATTGTCAAATCAACACCTGCTAGTGTAGCTTTTCCAGTTGCTTGTGTAGAATCATAAACTGAGTTAAACAGATTAACCGCAGCGCCACTTCCATCTATTTCCACTTTACTTAAACCACCTATAGATGATGTTGTTATTTCAACACTTCCATTTTTATCCAAAATGGCTTTAGCACTATCTCCTAAAGCATCATTTACAAGTTCCATAAAGTCATCTAATGTAGTAGAACTATTTGTTTGCGTTAAGTTAACTACCTTTTCTTCTCCATCTATCCATATAGATAATTGCTCACTTTTGAGATCAAATCCTCCAGCACTAACTGATGTCAAATCTACGTTACCTGTATATTGTGCTGGTTTTCCCGTAGACATTCTATGAACTAAAGCATGACTATTTGGTCCTTCATTTCCTTTTAATATACTTCTTGTATTATATTCTGTTCCATTTGCAATTCTATTTACTTCAGAAGTTAACTGGTTTATTTCGTCTTGTATAGCCTGTCTATCAGAGTCTGCTGCTGTACCATTTGCAGCTTGAACTGAAAGTTCTCTCATTCTTTGAAGCATAGAATGAATCTCCGCCATGGCACCCTCTGCTGTTTGAACAAGTGATACCCCATCTAATGAGTTTCTTGATGCTATTTTAAGTCCGTTTATTTGAGCTCTCATTTTTTCTGTTATTGCCATACCAGCAGCATCATCACCAGCTCTATTTATTCTCTTTCCTGAAGATAGTTTTTCAAGAGATTTTTGAGCAAAAGCATTATTAACATTTAATAATCTATGTGCATTCATAGCAGATATATTGTGATTAATTCTCATTTAAATATTGCCCCCTTAACAATTTTAATAATTACATTTACTTTATCGACTTATAAGTTTAAAAACTTTACTCTTTTTCACCCTTTTTTTGGTCTATATTTTCAACAAAAACTAGGACTTTGGCTACAATTTCAAATAGTTCTCTTGGAATTTCACTTCCTAAATCTAAATTTATAAGATTATTAGTTAAATTATCATCTTTATATAAAGGAACATTATTTTCTTTAGCTTTTTTTATTATTTTCTCAGCTACATATCCCTTTCCAGATGCAGTCACTCTTGGAGCATAATTTATTTCTTCATTATAGCTAAGAGCTACAGCTTTTTTCATCATATCACCCTCTAAATTTTAAGGTCTAAAAATCCTTTACTTATACTGTCTTCTTCCTTTTCTTGTGATATATCAATTATATTTTCATTATCTACATCAAATGAAATATCATCTAAGTTATATCCTATATCCTTTAAAAGATTTTCTAATAAATCTTTATAATTTTCTATGTGATTTTTATTTTCAACATTATTTATTCCCATTTTTATACTTACATTATCTTTATTGACACCTAAATGAATATTTATATTTCCCATATTAGCTGTATTTAAACTTAAAACTACATCCATATCATCTTTATCTATTTTTTTGCCTGATTTTTTTCTGTCTCTAAAATACATGTTAAGATTTGAAAACTGTTCATTAATCAATAGTGGGAATTGAAGAATTTTTTCCTCTTTATTAAATATATAGCTTCTTTCTAAAGATTCCATTAAATCTTCATATTTTTTATTAAAGTCTTTATTTATTTTATCATCAACATTAACATTATTTTGCATATCCTTTATAGCATTTGATATATCTTCATAAACTTTTTTAGGATCTAATTTTCCATCTTTAGCATCTTTTGAAATATTTTTTACTGTTTGTTTTAATTTATATATACTTTTTTTAGATACTTCATCTTCTCTACCCTCTAAAAATCTTACAATATCTGATATTTTATGTCCTATTTGGTCTTTATTTTTGAAAAATGATGAAGTTTTTTTAATTTCTTTTAAAGACATACTTCTATTATTTTTCATTATAAAAGCTATAGAAGCTTCTCTTTCCTTATTTATAGTGGTAATATTATCAGTAAATGTTTTTAAGTAATTGTTTATTTTTGTTTGCGACTTATCAATATTGTTTTTGAAATCTTTTACATATTCAGATAAATCATCTAAATTCATATATTCTATTTCTAAACCTTTACTTAAACTATCCTTTACAATATTACTAGTTAAATTATCTTTTATATATTTAAACTGACCATAAGATTCATATACTCTTTGTATATTTATTTTGCTTAGATTTAAACTGTTTTGAATAAGTGATTTTGCAACACTAACTGCTTTATCAAATCCTTTTATATCTTCTTTTTTTATCCCAAATAAATTTATATTATCTTTTACATATTTTTTGACTATATTTTCATGCTTAGGTTCAAGTTTTTTTGATATTTTAATCTTTTTATTTAAATTGTTTATATTATCATTTTTATTATTTAATAATAAATAACTACTGTGTATATTATTTAATGTCATAGGCATTTTATTTTTAAGCTGAAATGACAATATATTAAAGTCTAAATTCTTAATATCACTAAATATTTGAGTAAGTTTATTTATAGAGTTAATTGAAGAATTTAATAAATTACTACTTTGATTTTTCATATTACTAATATCATTTATTAATGTATCTTTTGATTTGAATATAACTTTTTCTATTTTGTTTATTTCAAAATCTACATCCTTTTTAAGTAATGTTAATAAATCTTTTTCACCTATATTTTTTAAATTATCTATTTTTTGAAGTATATCTTGTACTTCTTTATCTTCTACTTTTATATCTGTTTGAATATTTCCTATATCTTTTATTTGTTTTGCAAGCTCTCTTATGTCTAATTTTTCTATATCAATTTTAGACTTAATAAGTGCTGCCGCTTTATCTTTATTTAAATTTTTAGTTATATAGCTTAAAGCTTCTTTCATTTCATTAACATTTTTTATATTTTCTTTTGTAACTTCTAATCCATTTTTTATAAATTTTTTAGCTAAGTGTATATTATCATCAACATTCATATTCATATCTTCAAGAAGAAATTTTATATCTTCCTCTAAAAGTCTAAGATCTTTTTCTGTAACTTTATTAACTTTAGGTAAAAAAGTTTCATATACTTTAGCAGAAATACTACTTATTTTATCACTAACTTCAACTACTCCTTTTTTGATAAAGTTTTTTATTTTATAAAGATTGTCTATTGTAGCATCCACCTTATTTTTTACTGTATCTATAAACGTTTCATCTTTTATATCAGATAACTTATCCAGCTTATAAAATATATCATTTACTCTTTCTATATTCTTTTTTGTAATACTTACATTTCTTTTATACAGCACCTTTATAATATCTGTTATATCTTTTCCCATCTTACTTCCATATATCTTCTTAGCAATTTCTTCAGCTTCATCTGTTGTAACTTCCTTCTTCATTTTAAAAAGCTTCGAAAAAGAAAATCCTTCTTTTTCATTTTTTATTTCATCAAGTGCAGCTGCTATTTTTTGAAGTGAATCATTCTCAATATCTATATTCTTATCTAAAAGCTTAACTGCACTATCATAATCTAGACTTCCTACTATTTCATCTAAATAGTTTTTACTAAAAACAAAAGACATTATATTTTCTTTAGACAGTTTTATGCCATGGCTATTAAGTGTTTTTACGGCATTTAAATTATCTTCACTTAATTCTATATTCAATTTCTTTAGCACATCTGAATACTTTACTCTTTCATCTTCAGTAATTTTAACTTCACTTGATGAATCAACCACCTTAGAACTAATTATCTTTTTCTTATCTATTACCACTGTATCTCCGACATTAGCATCAATTTTTTCTTTAAGCTTTGCTTGAATAATTTTATTATCTCCAACATCAATTTTTACTTCACTTTCATTATTTTCAATCAAAGTTCCTCTAACTTTAAATGATGTATTAAAAGCACTATAAGCATCAGATACTACGTTATAAGCCTCACTAGAAACTTTATTGAGCATTTGGTTCACCCTTTTTTATTTTATTTGTATTTTATATCGACATTTTTTGTTTATTGCTTTAGATAAGTAAAAATTTTCTACCAAAAAATCGCTGTTTTTAGAATAATACCTATGGTAAAATATAAATATGAAAATATAAAAGGAGTTGATAAAATGGAAAGTCAAATACTCGATATTTTAAGAAATATACAAAATGATATTAATACTATAAAAAGTGATGTCAACGAATTAAAAAGCGATGTTAGCAAATTAAAAAGCGATGTCAACGAATTAAAATCTGATGTTGAATTAATAAAAATACAGCAAAAAGAAGACCATAAAATTCTTAAAGCACTAGAACACAGAACTGATGAACATAAAGCACTACTTGATCAACTTAATCATAGAGTTGCTAATGTCGAAGGAGATGTTAAATCAATAAAAGATGATATTGTATATTTAGAAACTATAAGTGTTCATAATGCAAATGATATAATTAAATTGAAAATAGCAAAATAATCTATAAATACCATAAAAGTTACATTTCTTTTGCCGATAAAATAAAATAGAAGCGGTAAAAGAAGGGAGCTGAAAATTTGAATGGAATTAATCAAGTAAATAATATAAATAAACAAAATAACGTAAATACTATAAAGCCAAAAGAATTAAAACGCACAGAATTTAAATCTAAATTTGAAAAAATAAAATCTGAACAAGTAAGAGAACATCTAAAAAATATATATGATAAAATAGTAGAACAATCTGATAAAATAGGTGAAAAACTTTATCTAAAAGATTTAATAGAATACAAAAAGCTAGTTAGAGAATTTTTAAATGTAGCCGTAAATAACTCTCATGTTTTTTCTAAGGAAAATTTTCTAGATAGAAGAGGTCGTCATAGAGTATACGGAATTGTAAAAAATGTTGATAGAGAATTAAGTTCACTTACAAGAGAATTTTTAAATGAAGAAGTTGACAGACTTTCAATCATCAAAAAACTTGATGGAATTAAAGGAATGCTCCTTGATGTATTTATGTAAAATTCACTTAAACAAAAATAAGGAAGGGAAAATTTCCCCTTCCCTATTTTTTTGTGTACTTTAAATATTCATTCATAAATATATCTATATTTCCATCCATTACCCCTTGCACATTTCCAACCTCTACATTGGTTCTATGATCCTTCACTAAGGTATACGGCTGAAATACATATGATCTTATTTGGCTTCCCCAACTAATCTGAGAATACTCTCCTTGAATATCTTCAATCTTTTCTTTTTGCTCAAGTTCTTTTAACTCTATTAATTTTGCCATTAACATTTTCATAGCTTTATCTTTATTTAAATGCTGAGATCTTTGATTTTGACACTGTACTACTATACCAGTAGGTAAATGAGTTATTCTAACAGCTGATTCTGTTTTGTTTACATGCTGTCCTCCAGCACCTGATGCTCTATAAGTATCTATTTTAAGATCACTAGGATTTATATCTACTTCAATATCATCATCAAGTTCAGGAATAACATCTACTGAAGCAAAGGATGTGTGTCTTTTTCCTGAGGTATCAAAAGGAGAAATTCTAACTATTCTATGAACCCCTTTTTCTCCTTTCAAATAACCATATGAATTTGTTCCTTCTATTAATATAGTTGCACTTTTTATCCCAGCTTCAGGGTCAGATAAAATATCTAGTATACTAGCTTTATATCCTTTGCTTTCTGCCCATCTAGTATACATTCTAAGAAGCATTTTAGCCCAATCTTGAGCATCAAGGCCTCCACTTCCTGCATGTATTGAAAGTATAGCATTATTTTTGTCATATTCACCACTTAAAAGAGTTTTTATTTTCATTTTTTCTATATTAGAATTTAACTCTTCTATAGAAGTATTAACTTCTTTTTCAAGTGATAAATCTTCTTCTTCAAGTGATAACTCCATTAAAACTTTTATATCCTCTAAAGAATTTTCAAGATTTTCAAATTCAAAAATAGTTTCTTTTAAGGATTTATTTTTTTGAAGAAGCTTTTGAGCTTTTTCATTATCTTCCCAAAAATTAGCTTTACTCATTTCTTGTTCTTGAGTCTGTATCTTCTCTTTTATTTTAGAAATGTCAAAGAGAAGCCCTCAATTCTTCTATAGATTTTTTCATTTCATCTATTTTTTGGTTATATTCTTGAATATTAAGCATTTTTTCCTCCTATATATTTTTACCACAGCATTTTTTATATTTTTTGCCACTTCCGCAAGGACAAGGTTCGTTTCTTCCAACACTTTCACCTTTTACAACAGTTTTTTGTTCTTCTCCATCTGTAGATAAAGTATCTAAATCTACTACCTGCTTTCTTTCAATTCTTTCTTCTATAGTAAAGTTATATAAATATTTAATAGTTTCTTCTTGTATAGATTTTATCATTTCATCAAACATATCAAATCCTTCAAATTGATATGCCCTTACAGGGTCTTCCTGTCCTATTGCTCTAAGTCCTATGCCTTGACGAAGCTGTTCCATGGCATCTATATGATCCATCCACTTAGTATCTACAACTTGAAGAAGAATTACTCTTTCTATTTCTCTCATTCTATCTTTTCCTATTTCGCTTTCTCTTTGATCATATAGTTTAATTGCAATATCCATTATTATATTCTTTATCTTATCTCTATCAAGTTCTTCTATATTTTCAAATACTATAGATTCTCTAGGTAAGAATATGGAATATAAATGTTCCTTTAATCCTTCTAAATCCCATTCTTCTGGATAAGTTCCATCTGCCGTATAAATATCTATAGCATTTTGAACTGTTTTTTCTATCATGCTCATTATATGATCTTTAATATTCTCTCCTTCAAGAACACTTCTTCTTTCTTTATATATAATTTCTCTTTGCTTATTCATAACATCATCATATTGAAGAACATGTTTTCTTATAGAGAAGTTTTTACCTTCTACTTTCTTTTGAGCTCCTTCTATTGATTTTGAAAGTATTTTATGCTCTATAGGCATATCCTCTTCCATACCAAGCTTATCAACAATCCCCATTATTCTTTCACTTCCAAACAGCCTCATTAAATCATCCTCAAGACTTATATAAAATCTTGAAATTCCTGGATCTCCTTGACGTCCAGCACGACCCCTTAGCTGATTATCTATCCTTCTAGATTCATGTCTTTCAGTACCTATTATACAAAGACCTCCAGCTTCTAGAACTTTTTGTTGCTCTTTATCTGTAATCTTTTTAATTTCACTATATATTCTATTATATTCTTCTTTAGCTGATCTTATTTCTTCATCATCTATATCTATAGGAGATGTAACCATTGATAAAACATAATCACTATATCCTTTTTTCTTAAGCTCTTTTTTAGCTAAAAATTCAGGATTTCCTCCTAAAATTATATCTGTACCACGACCTGCCATGTTAGTTGCTATAGTTACAGCTCCAGACTTACCTGCTTGCGATACTATTTCTGCTTCTTTTTCATGATGCTTTGCATTAAGCACTTCATGACGTATTCCTTTTTTCTTTAGCATAGCTGAAATTTTTTCTGAGTTTTCTATAGATATAGTACCAACAAGTACAGGCTGATTATTTTTATATCTCTCTTCTATTTCTCTTACTACTGCTCTAAATTTACCTTCAACAGTCCTGTATATAGCATCAGGTAAATCTTGTCTTTGAATAGGTTTATTAGTAGGTATTTGCACTACATCCATACCATATATAGATCTAAATTCTTCTTCTTCAGTTTTAGCTGTACCTGTCATACCTGATATTTTTTTATACATTCTAAAATAATTTTGAAATGTTATTGTAGCAAGTGTTTTTGACTCTCTTTGAACCTTTAACCCTTCTTTTGCCTCTATAGCTTGATGTAATCCATCAGAATACCTTCTACCAAACATAAGTCTTCCAGTGAACTCATCAACTATAACTACTTCTCCATCCTTAACCACATAATCCACATCTCTTTTCATTTGATTATGAGCTTTTAGAGCTTGGTTTATATGATGGTAGGTTTCCATATTAGACATATCTGTTAGATTTTCTACTCCAAAGAATTTTTCACCTTTTTCTATACCTTCTTCTGTTAATGCTACTGAGTTTGCTTTTTCATCTACTGTAAAGTCAACTTCATTTTTTAACATTCTTACAAATTGATCTGCTGCAAAATAAAGACTTGTAGATTTATCTCCAGCTCCTGATATTATAAGAGGAGTTCTAGCTTCATCAATAAGTATTGAGTCAACTTCATCTACTATTGCAAAATTTAATTCTCTTTGAACCATTTGATCCTTATATATAACCATATTATCTTTTAAATAATCAAATCCAAATTCATTGTTTGTTCCATAAGTTATATCACAATCATATTGTTTTTTTCTCTCTTGTGGGCTTTGTCCATGAACTATAACTCCAACAGAAAGACCTAAAAATTCATATAATTTTCCCATCCATTCCTTATCACGCTTTGCAAGATAGTCATTTACTGTTATTACATGAACTCCCTTTCCTGTTAATGCATTTAAATAAACAGGAGCTGTTGCAACTAATGTTTTACCTTCTCCTGTTTTCATCTCAGCAATTCTTCCTTGATGAAGAACTATACCACCAATGAGCTGAACTCTATAGTGCCTCATTCCAAGAACTCTCTTTGATGCTTCCCTTACAACTGCAAAAGCTTCAGCAAGTATATTATCTAAAGTTTCTCCACCTTTTAATCTTTCCTTAAAAACATTTGTCATATTTTTAAGTTCATCATCACTCATACCTTCAAACTTAGATTCTATTTCATCTATTTTATCAACCATTTTTTCTAGCTTCTTTATTTCTCGCTTTCCTCCAATACCAAATATATCCTCTAAAAATCCCATACATTTTACCTCTTTCCTATTAATTTCATTAATATATATTTTAACATAGGTTAATAAATATATAAATTCATTTATTCGCAAATAAATTGTAAAAAAAATTCGCTTCTTGTTATCGCATGGCTAAGGATTATAACTTCCTATTCATTACAAAAATAAAAAGTGGGAATCATTCCCACTTTTTATTTTTATATTATTCCTGTTCTATTATACCGTAATCTCCAGACTTACGCTTATAAACTACATTCATTTCATCAGTTTCAGAATTTGTAAATACAAAAAAGTTATGTCCAAGTAATTCCATTTGAAGTATTGCTTCTTCTTCACTCATTGGCTTAAATCCAAATTTCTTTCTTCTTACTATTTTAATTTCACTATCTTGATTATCAGCTATATCATCTATATTTTCAAATCTTATACTATTACTGTCATGATGTTTATTTATCAATTTAGTTTTATATTTTCTAAGTTGCTTACTTAATTTATCTACAACTACATCTATAGCAGCATATAAATTTTCTTGAGAATCTTCTGCTCTTATTATATTCCCACTTATAGGTATAATTGTAACCTCTATTGTTTGTCTATTTTTCTTAGCTCTAACAGTTGCTCTAACATCTATATCATCATTAAAATATTTTTTTATTTTTGTCAATTTTTCTTCTACTGTTAATTTTATTCCCTCTGTTAATTCAATGTTTTTTCCAATTATAGTTAATTTCATAAAGCCATCCCCTTTCGCTACTGAAAGTAATTAAATTTATAATACATAGAAAATTACAGAAAAGTTTTTAATTTAATCTATGTATTCAACTTAGTTAATATTATAAGAGCATTTTTTGTAATAAAGACTTTTTTACATTTGTTTAATTATATTTTACCCACTAACAATTTATTAAAACAATTTTTTGTAGTTAAATTTTGTTTATTATATTACTGTTATTATACATTATATTAGGTAAATTTTTCAAGATTTCATGTGGATAGTTAATTATAAATTCAGTGGATAATTTAAATAATCACTTGTGGATAATGTGTATAATTCTGTGAATAACTTATATTACTATATTTTAATTGTGGATGATTATTAGCAAAAGTCCACAGTATTGTTAGTTTTTAAACATTAAAAATTGTCGAAATTTATAAAATTCAACAAAAATTCGCTTCATGCTAACGCATGGCTCATGTCACCAACGAATCTATCGATTCCGTTGCTTAAAATAATTGATGCTGTAGTAATTTCATCAACGTTATCTACAAGTTGAAAATACTACAATTTCCTAGTAAGCAAAAAACCACTTTAAAAAGTGGTTTAGCCATTATTTGCTTTGGTATTAATTTGTTTTAATGTATATATTTCTTTTTCAGTTTCTATTTCTTTATGAAGCACAAATTTTAGAGTATCTTTTATATCTTGAAAATTTTGTTCCGTATCAACTTTAAATTCTGTTAAATTAGCTACTTGATCAAATGTAGCATCTAATTTTTTACTCATTCTACTAAATTCTTCTTCTAATTTATCTACCTTACTTTCTAATCCATCAAATCTTTCTTCTAATTTATCTACCTTACTTTCTAGTCCATCAAATCTTTCTTCTAATCTATCTACCTTACTTTCTAGTCTATCGAATCTTTCCTCGAATTTAGATTCCATTGATGTAATCTTCTCTAGTATAACATTTAATATCTTATCCACAATCATCACCTCATACTATTATATCTCATGCTTTAATTATACTATATATCCTTATTAATTTTAAAAAAATTTTCTTACATTTATATAAGAACAAAATATCACTTCGTGATACTCTCAGATGAGTAGCAGAGCTACTCATCTGTATTTTTTGAAACTAATTCACCATTACATTTTGGACATATAAGTATAGGCATTTTTACTTCAAAATTCTCAATATCACAACCAGAAGCAAAAAAGTCATCTTCAATAAATTCATCAATAATAAACCTAGGTACATCTTCTTCAAATCCACACTCCAAACATTGATATCTGTAAGTCTTCTCGTCTGTTTCTATCCCAAAGGGATACGCTTCCTCGTCCTCTCCCATATCTAGGAAGTTCTCTTTCTCTAAATCTTTCATTATCGGGTA
>NZ_FRAE01000083.1 GCF_900142235.1 Tepidibacter formicigenes DSM 15518
TTAGATAGAGTTTATAAGTGTTCTAACTGTGGTTTTATTTGTGATAGGGATAAAAATGCTTCATATAACCTTGCAAATTATGGTTTAGTTTAATGGTTTAGAAATATCATTTTAAAAAGATATTCTAAATTGGGGATTCGTTACACCCTATTACCTTTTTAGGTAACAAAGCCTATGGAGTGTTATAGCAAACGAAAGTAGCTTAGGCAAAATCGGACATTGTGAAGTAGGAAAGAAACAAAAGCTATAAACTTTTATAATCTTCTTATAAAGTTTTATAGATTTTTGGTAACGGCGTAATTGTGGAATGTATTATAATATGTGATTTTGATGGAACTATAACTTTAGATGATACTGTTAATTTAATGGCAGATAAGTTTTCAGTAGAAGATTGGAGAAAACTTGATGAAATGTGGATTAGTGGTAAATATAATGGATCAGAAATAAGCCAAAATATATTAGATATGCTAGATACAGATGAACATAAACTAAAAGAATTTATAAAAAATATAAAAATAGATCCCTATTTTAAAGAATTTATTGAGTATATAAAAGAAAAAGTAATAGAATTTTATATAGTAAGTGATGGATTTGATTTTAATATAGAAACTGTGCTTGAGGAAAATGGAATAATAGGGCTTATATGTTTTTCTAATATGCTTCAATTTGAAGGGACAAAGCTTATGGGATTTTATCCAAATGTAAATGAAGACTGTAGAAAATGTGGAAATTGTAAATGTAATGTAATAAAAAATGTAAATATAGAAAATAAAAAAGTAATATATATAGGAGATGGACATTCTGATAAATGTGCAGCAAAGCTTGGTGATTATATATTTGCAAAAGGAGAATTAGCAAAATATTTAAAAGAAGAAAAAGTAAATTTTATACATTTCAATAATTTTAAAGATGTACTTTCTAAGATAAAAGAAATTATATAATATTAGAATAACATATTACATCCTTCTCATAAAATTAATGAGGAGGTTTTTTTATGAGCAAAATATGGTTTTATATGATTTCTATTGGAATAATAAACAGTATATTTATGGGAAGGCTTGAAGAACTTAATAAAGTTATAATGAATGAAACATCAAAAGGTATAGAGTTTGTAATAAGTCTTATAGGAATAATGGCACTTTGGATGGGAATTATGAATATAGCAAAAGAATCAGGACTTGTAGATAAAATAGGTAAATCTTTATATAGCTTTATGAAAATATTATTTCCTTCTATTCCTAAAAAAAGCAAAGCACTTTCTTATATTTTGATGAATATGTCTCTTAACATATTAGGAGCTTCTAATGGTGCAACTGCATTTGGGCTCAAAGCCATGGAGGAGCTTCAGGAAATTAACAAACAAAAAAATACAGCTACAAATGATATGATTATGTTTTTGGTTATAAATATGTCATCTGTTCAATTAGTACCATTTACAGTAATAAAAATAAGACTTGATGAAGGTGCAATAAATCCAAATGAAATAATAGTTACAACATTATTTGCAACAACTATTTCTACTATAATAGCTATAATTTCTTGTAAATTATTAGAAAGGAGGTTTTAATTTGGATTTATTTTCTAATTTATTAATACCTTTTATTATACTAATAATAATTACATATGGAAAATTAAAAGGAATAGATATATACGATAGCTTTATAAGAGGAGCTTTTGATGGAATAAAAACTACCTATAAAATAGCACCTTATATTCTTGGAATATTTTTAGCAATTGGAATATTTAAAGTTGGATATGGTATAGAGATACTAGAAGGACTTTTTTACCCTATACTTAAAATATTTAGTATACCTAAAGAATTACTATCTTTGATAATAATTAAGCCTCTCTCTGGAAGTGGAACGCTTGCTATATATAAAGATATGATATCAAGAGTAGGAATAGATACTATAAAAGAAAAAATGGGAGCAACAATAGTAGGCTCTTCAGAGACAATATTTTATACAATGGCAATTTATTATGGAAACTTAAAAATAAAAAATATAAGACATACATTAGTATGTGCTCTTATTAGTCATATAGCAGGAGTAATTGCATCTGTATTTATATGTAGTATTATTTTCAGTTAAATGATGTTCCACTTATTTCCTCGAATTAAAATTTGTTTTTATCACAAAATAAATATGAACACGGAACAAATAAAAATATAGAAAAGAGAGGGAATTTTAAATGCCTAAGAACAGTAAAAAAGCAAAAGGAAAAGTAAATGCTAAGAAAGCTACAGAAAATATGGGATTAGAATTTGGAAGTGAATTAGGAGCTGAAGAATTAGAAGCTAGACGTAATAATCCTAACGGTAAACAAAAAAGAGGAAAAAGAAAATAAAGATAAATAAAAATAAGATAAGGATTTTGTCCTTATCTTATTTTTATTTAAATATTCAATTTTTACGAAGTAGTAATACTTGACATTAAAAGAATAATTATATAAAATTTTGGGTAAAATGAAGTTAATATTAATATAAAAAAAGCAGTGAAAGAAAGAGTAAATAAAGTAATCTTCTACAGAGAGTCAGGTTAGGTGAAAGCTGATGTTGAAAGCTTTATTGAATATGGTTCTGGAGCTTTTCGTCTAAGAGAATATTCTTTAGGATGAAACGTTTAGGCACGTTATAGTCTACTAAGATACCTAAATATTTTTAGGTAAATTAGGGTGGTACCGTGAGATAATCTCGCCCCTATATAGGGGCGAGTTTTTTTGTTATATAAAAATTAAGGAGGTAAATTTTATGGGTAAAGGAAATTTTTATGTTACAACTCCAATTTATTATCCTAGTGGAAGACTTCACATAGGGCATACTTATACAACTGTTGCAGCAGATGCAATTGCTAGATTTAAGCGTTTTTGTGGATATGACGTAAAATTTTTAACTGGAACTGATGAGCACGGAGAAAAAATACAAAAAACTGCTAAAAAACAAGGGGTAAGCGAAAAAGAATATCTAGATAGCATAGTGGGCGAAATAAAAAAACTTTGGAAAACTATGGACATATCTTATGATGATTTTATAAGAACTACAGAAGATAGACATAAAGAAGTAGTTAAAAAAATATTTAAAAAGCTTTATGATAAAGGAGATATATATAAAGGATCTTATGAGGGATGGTATTGCACTCCTTGCGAAAGCTTTTGGACTGAAACTCAATTATTAGAAGGAAATAAGTGCCCTGATTGTAAAAGAGAAGTATATCTTGCAAAGGAAGAAGCATATTTCTTTAAACTATCTAATTATCAAGATAAACTTATAAAATATTTTGAAGAAAATCCTGATTTTTGTTTCCCAGAGTCAAGAAAAAATGAAATGCTTAATAACTTCTTAAAGGCAGGGTTAGAAGATTTATGTGTTTCACGTACAACTTTTGATTGGGGAATTAAAGTTCCATTTGACGATAAACACGTAGTATATGTTTGGCTTGATGCACTTTGCAACTATATTACAGCACTTGGATATTTAAGCGAAGATGATAGTGAGTACAATAAATATTGGCCAGCTGATGTTCATATTGTTGGAAAAGAAATAGTGAGATTTCATACTATTATATGGCCTGCAATACTTATGGCACTAGACTTACCTCTTCCTAAAAAGGTTTACGGCCATGGCTGGATACTATTTGCAGATGATAAAATGTCAAAATCAAAAGGAAATATAGTATATCCAGAGCCTTTAATTGAAAGATATGGAATAGATGCACTTAAATATTTCTTACTTAGAGAATTTACATTTGGACAAGATGGAAGCTATACTAACAAAAACTTTTTAACTAGAATAAATTCAGATCTTGCAAATGACTTAGGGAATTTAGTTAGTAGAACTATAGCAATGGTTGAAAAATATAGAGATGGACTTATTCCTTCTTCTAAGATTACAGGTGGAGTTCATGATGAACTAATAGATATTTCAAAAAAAGCATATGAAAAAGTAGAAAATGCAATGGATAGACTTCAATTTAGTGAAGCGCTAGAAGAAATATTCAAGGTTATA
This sequence comes from Tepidibacter formicigenes DSM 15518, assembly GCF_900142235.1. Classification (GTDB taxonomy): domain Bacteria; phylum Bacillota; class Clostridia; order Peptostreptococcales; family Peptostreptococcaceae; genus Tepidibacter; species Tepidibacter formicigenes. Next base: position 4,004 of record NZ_FRAE01000083.1, read on the forward strand.
AGAAGAACTAATAAATATATAGATGAAACTATGCCATGGGCTTTAGCTAAAGATGAATCTAAAAAAGACGAATTAGATACAGTGCTTTACAACTTATCTGAAGGAATAAGAATAGTATCAGTTTTAATAAGTCCATTTATGAATGAAACATCAAATAAAATATACAACCAATTAGGAATAACTAAAGATAAAGAAATACTTAATTGGGAAAGCACTCATGAATTTGGAAAAATAAAAGAAAATACTAAAGTTTCAAAAGGAGAAGTACTATTCCCAAGAATAGATATAGAAAAAGAAGTAAAGGAGCTTGAAGATATGTTTTCAAATAAAGATGAAGTTAAAGAAGTAAAAATAAATCACAAAGATGAAATAACAATAGATGAATTTGATAAAGTAGAGCTTAGAGTTGGTAAAATATTAAAAGCTGAAAAGCATCCTAAAGCAGATAAGCTTTTAGTATTCAAAGTAGAAATTGGAAGTGAAGAAAGACAAATAGTTTCAGGAATAGCAAAACACTTTAATCCAGATGATTTAGTAGGAAAACAAGTAGCAGTTGTCTGCAACTTAAAACCAGTTAAATTAAGAGGAGTAGAATCTCAAGGAATGATTTTATCAGCAGCAACAGATGACGATTCTTTATTAGTGCTACCGACTATAGAAGGTATACCTAGTGGATCAGAAATAAGATAGAGGTGGAAGAATGTTATTTGATACACATGCACATTTATGTGATAGTAGATTTAAAGAAGATAGAGAAGATGTAATAAAAAAAATTAAAGAAGAAGGAATAAAATACGTACTAAATCCAGGAGCAGATATACCATCTTCTTTAAAAGCAGTAGAGCTTTCTAAAAAATACGATTTTATATATGCAGCAGTTGGAGTTCATCCTCATGATGTTAAAGATATAAATGAAGATACAATTAGTGTATTAAAAGGTCTTGCACAAAATGAAAAAGTATTAGCAATAGGAGAAATAGGGCTTGATTATTATTACGACAATTCTCCAAGAGATATACAAAAAAAATGGTTTAAAAGACAAATCGAGCTTGCAAATGAGCTTAAACTTCCAATAATAGTTCATGATAGAGATGCACATCAAGATACATTTGATATAATAAAAAATACTAAAAGTAAAGATATAGGATGTGTACTTCATTGTTATTCAGGAAATGTGCATCTTGCAAGGGAATATATAAAAATGGGATGTTTAATATCTATAGCAGGACCTGTTACATTTAAAAACAATAAAAAAACTCAAGAAGTAGTAAGGGAAATTCCACTAGAATATTTACTTATAGAAACAGATTCTCCATATCTTACACCTCATCCTCATAGAGGAAAAAAAAATGACCCATCATATGTAAGATATATAGCGGAAAAAATAGCAATAGAAAAGGGAATTTCTTATGAAAAAGTATGTGAAGCTACAATGGAAAATGGCAAAAGATTTTTTAATATAAGATAATATAAAACTATCAAAAAAAACTGAAGGATATCCAATCCTTCAGTTTTTTAATAAATAGTTAATTTATGAGGATTATATTTCTTTATAGTTTCTATTATCTCTTCTTTTTTATTTCCAGGATTTTCAATTATTAAAATAAGTTCTCCTCTTTCTTCGTGATAATTAACTTTATTTTTTTCTTTAATCGATGATTCCATTAAAAGACCTATTATACCTCCTGAACCTGCTGATATTAATACTATTATAATAAAGGCTACAAAATGAGAAATGTGAGAGAAAATATGATTATGAGATGATATCGCTACTATAAAACCTGTCAAAATACCAAGGAAAGTACCTATTTTAGTAGCTGTTTTAATCTTATCTTTTGATATTTGTTTTTTTTCTTTTGTATATTCATATTGAGCAATTGTATAAGAATTAGATTCTTTAGGGGTGAGTTTTTTTACTTCACGTAAACAATTGTAAGCTCTTTTGTTATCGTTAAAAAAGGCAAGTATACTAGGCATTAAAATCCCTCCTTATATAAATATATGAATATTTATGAAGTATATATACTAAAATATTAGGAGATAATAAAAAAGTCTTTATTCTAAAGATTTTAACTGTAGACTTTTTTGAAATTTATAACGGAAATTATATTTATTAACAATTTAAAAAGATTATAATTTCCTATTCATTATAAAAAAGTCTTAAGTCTTCCTTTTAAGGAATTATTTACAATGAAATAAATAGAAAATTATATAGTCATATAAAAGCTAGCAAAGTAATATAATTTTTATGTGCTTTAAAAAGGGGGTTATCAAAAATGTAAAATTTTTGATTTGACATTATTGAAAAAATAAAATATAATGTATCAAGTCTTTTCGGGAGAGGGTCTTTTCCAAAAGAAGGAGGGATCTTTATGAGGCTAGAATTAAAAGAAAAAGTAGACAAACTATTAGAATTTAAAAAAGTTGAAAAATTAAAAGAAATATTAGAAATAAAGAAAGTACACATTACAATAATTTCTATAGTATTAGTTTTAGGGTGTATTGGAATATATGATGCTTTAAACAACAAAGTAACAATTGCATTTGATAACAAAAAAGAGAATGTAAGAACTTTTTCAAAAACAGTTAAAGAATTATTAGAGGAGAAAAATATAAAATTAGGAAAAAACGATAAAGTCCTCCCCGGTTTGAATTCTAAATTAAAAGACAACACACAAATAGTTGTAAGAAGAGCTTTTGAAGTTGATTTAGTTTTAAATGGGCAAACACGAAAGATAATAACAACAGAAAATACAGTAAAAGACTTATTAGAAAAAGAAAATATAACTATTTCAAAATTAGATAAGCTAAATTTTCCATTAGATCATAAGTTAAGAAAAAATGATCAAATAAAATTAGTTAGAGTACAAGAACAAATAGTAACACAAGTAGAAGAAGTACCTTTTGGAGTTGAAACTGTATATGATGACAACCTAGATGTAGGGAAATTTGTTCAGGTTCAAAAAGGAAGTAACGGTCAAAAAGAAGTTACTTACAAAATAGTACTTAATGATGGTAAAGAAGTTAGCAAAACACTAATTGACGAAAAAGTAATACTTGATCCTACAAATGAAATAGTAAAAAAAGGAACAAAAAACTTTATAGTGACTTCTAGGGGTGATGTAAGAAGATTTAAGAAAACTTTAGATGTTACAGCAACTGCTTATACAGCGGGATTTGAAAGTACAGGTAAAAAACCTGGAGATTCTGGATATGGTAAAACTTATATGGGTACAACTGTAAGACCTGGAGTAATTGCAGTGGATCCTAAAGTTATACCACTAGGAAGCAAAGTATACATACCATATATAGGAAAAACCTGTACAGCAGAGGATATAGGAGGAGCTATAAAAGGAAATAAAATAGATATATATATGAGTGAATTATCAAAAGCAAAGAAATTTGGAAGGAAAAAGCTTAAAGTATATATTTTGGAATAAATTATACAAGGCATATGTTGTTAAAAGACAATAATATGCCTTTGTTTTTTAGCTTGAATAAGTTTTAATATATATTTAAAATATAATTTAGGATAATAATAATAATTATATATTGACTTTAATAGGGGTGATTAATCTGATAAAGGAAATAATAGTAGTAGAAGGAAGAGATGATATAAGGGCAGTAAAAAAGGCAGTAGATGCTGAAATTATAGCTACAGGCGGTTTTGGATTTCCAAAAGGAGTAATGGAGAGGATTAAAGAGGCTCAAAGAAGAAGAGGAGTTATAATATTTACTGATCCTGATTTTGCAGGAGAAAAAATAAGAAAAAAAATAGCAAATGAGGTTAAAGGATGTAAGCATGCATTTCTTCCTAGAGAAGAAGCGATAAAGGAAGATGATATAGGTATAGAAAACGCATCTGTAGAAAGCATTAGATATGCTTTATCTAAAGTTAGAACTGAAATTGTAGATAAGAGAAATGAATTTAGTCAAAAGGATTTAATAAGAAATGGCTTAATAGGAGGAGAGGAGTCCTCTATTAGAAGAGATGAAATAGGAAAAATCTTAGGGATAGGCTATGGAAATGCTAAGCAGTTTTTAAGCAGACTTAATAATTATGGAGTAACTAGAGAAGAATTTGAAAATGCACTTAAAAATATAAAGAAATAGGAGAGATTATATGGAAAAACTTTCTTCACCTAAAATTACAAAAGAGATTGTTCAAAAATATGGTTTTAAATTTTCAAAATCACTAGGTCAAAATTTTTTAATTGATTCTAATATAATTGATAGAATAATTGAAGGAGCAAAAATAAGTGAAGGAGATTATGTAATAGAAGTAGGACCAGGTATTGGTACTTTAACTAGAGAAATATCAAAAATAGCAAAAAAGGTAGTAGCTGTTGAAATTGATAAAACCCTAATACCAATACTTAAAGATACTTTAGGAGACAGAGATAATATAGAGGTTATAAATGAAGATATTCTAAAGATAGACATAAAAAAATTAGTTAAAGAAAAATTAAATGGAGAACCTATAAAGCTTGTTGCTAATCTTCCTTATTACATAACAACTCCTATTGTTATGAAGTTTTTAGAAGAAGATGTATCTGTAAGCGACATTGTAGTAATGGTTCAAAAAGAGGTTGCAGATAGAATGAAAGCAAATCCTTCAACTAAGGATTATGGAACATTATCTGTTGCAGTTCAGTATTATTGTGATGTTGATATAGTAACTAAGGTTCCAAGAACTTTATTCATTCCTCAGCCTAACGTTGAATCTACAGTAATAGCACTTAGAACACATGAAAGTCCAAAATACAATTTAAAAGATAAGAGTTTGTTTTTTAAAGTTGTTAAAGCTTCTTTTGCAAAAAGGAGAAAAACTATTTTGAATGCACTAAGCTCATATGACATTAATTTAAATAAAGAAGAAATTAAAGATGTATTAAAAGAAGCTGGGATTGATGAAAAAAGAAGAGGAGAAACATTATCTATAGATGAATTTGCTCATTTATCTAATGTAATTTATGAAAAAGTACTTCCTTAAGTTAAATAGGAAGTACTTTTTTTTAAATCAATAACATATATGTAATAATATAGATTTATTTTTAGGTAGTTGCAAAATAGAGTGAAAGGTTATCCACAGAAAAATTGAGTTGAAATTACTAAATAGAAAGAGTTATTAACAGTAATATTCAAAAAAAGACGCAGTTAAATAAAGGTTCAGTAAAACCTTTTTAAAAAGGATATAGAGTTTAAAAAAACTTAAGCAATTAAAGATTTAATAGCAAGAGGATTGTGGATATTGTTAGTCTTAAACATTAAAACAAACGCAACTAACTGAGAAATACAAGCCAGTAAAACATCAGCTTTTAAAGAAACAGTATTTCTAACTTTAGATGATTTGATTTGAATAAAGTTTTTTAGTTGAGAAA
>NZ_FRAE01000074.1 GCF_900142235.1 Tepidibacter formicigenes DSM 15518
ACAAACTTCGAACTATTTGTGAAAGGTCTATTTCTCAACTAAAAAACTTTATTCAAATCAAATCATCTAAAGTTAGAAATACTGTTTCTTTAAAAGCTGATGTTTTACTGGCTTGTATTTCTCAGTTAGTTGCGTTTGTTTTAATGTTTAAGACTAACAATATCCACAATCCTCTTGCTATTAAATCTTTAATTGCTTAAGTTTTTTTAAACTCTATATCCTTTTTAAAAAGGTTTTACTGAACCTTTATTTAACTGCGTCTTTTTTTGAATATTACTGTTAATAACTCTTTCTATTTAGTAATTTCAACTCAATTTTTCTGTGGATAACCTTTCACTCTATTTTGCAACTACCTAATTATCTGTTTTTTTCTTTTTACGTCCATATTTCTTTTTATTTATCTCTTTGGACTCCCAAAATAACTTTGATATATCCCTAAAAAGCTTTTCTTTATCTTCATCTGCTACTTCATCATTCATAAAGAAAGCTGAAGCATTCTCTATAAAATCCTCATATTGTTTAATATCATTTTTAGTTACTTTATGTTTTTGTGTATATTCTTCTGGAATATGAGGATTCCGTATATTAGATTTGCCCATAAGATAATCTAAAGAAACTCCAAAAAAGTCAGCAAATTTTTGTAAAAGATCTATCTCGGGCATTTGTTTATCTTGTTCATATCTAGAAATTGAACTTTTATTTAAAAAGAAAATATTAGCAAGTTTTTCTTGAGTTAAATTTTTTTCATTCCTCAATAATTTGAATCTTTCTCCGAATGTTGCCATTAAAGCACACCTCCATACGTATATTATAAAATAAGTTGCTTTAAAATAAACATTTGTTGCTTGTGAAGAAACTTTTTTTTGGAAAAGCATTGACAAGTTGCGTTGAAAGAGTATAATAAAAGCGTGGGTTGCATTAAAAACAACAAATAAATGGAGGTAAAACTATGTTATCTAGAGAGTTGAAATCAGCTAGGGTTAAAAATGGATATACTCAAAAAGACCTTGCAAAGGAACTTTGTTTAGGGACAACATCATATACTAAAAGGGAAAATGGACAAATAAGTTTTACTGTAGATGAAGTTTGTCTGTTAAGAGAAAAATTAAGCTTAAGCGATGAAGAAATAATAAAAATTTTTTTTAAGAATAATGTTGCTACAAAAGCAACTAAAGTATCATAGGAGGTAAGAGATTATGAAAGAAGCAATTAAAGATATTACTGAAAATCAGGAAAAAAGAATCTGTCATACATTTTTAATCATGAAAGGTTTGATAAAGAAGGGGCAGCTATTTTTATATCAGTTAGGATAAAAGGAGCTACCCCAGATGTGCTTAGAAAAAAATAAACTGGACAAAGTTTAGCTACTTAATTAGTTTTAGATGATCTTTAATATCAAATACATCTTCTTCTGTTTGATGAAGTTTGTGTTTTATAAATCTTACTTCTTTATCAACGCTTTCAAGTTTAGAGAAGGCAGTAATATGTCTTTCGGCATTCTGTGAGTCAAGTTGGATAAGATGGTCTTTAATTTCTTGTTGACCTTGTTTTAAGTCTTTGATATCAGTTTCTATGTTATCAAGACGAGTATCTATTGAATTTATTTTATCTAGTATTTGTTTAAGTAATTCATCTGACATAATAATCATCCTTTCGTAATGGTTTTAAAAGCTTGTGTAAAGGCTTTAATTTGTTCAGGAGATAAATCCTTAGCAGATTCTACAAGTTCTTTTAAATCTTCAGTAAGAGGTATAGAGCTTGTACCATCATTGAAGAAGTCAGCAAGAGTTATGTTAAAAGCGTTACAAATTTTTTCTAAAGTAGGTATATCTGCTATACGATTGCCATTTTCAAGTTTACTGATAACTGGTTGAGATGTATTACATAATTCAGCTAACTCTTTAGTTGTAATATTTAATCTTTTTCTAAGTTGTTTTATACGAGTACCAACATCCATTTTTAAAATCTCCTTAACATTCTATTTTAGAATATTTGTATAAACTTATTGTAGTTTGAAAAGATAAATAAAACAATTATTCTTTCTAAACAAGAATTTTTTTATTGACATTTATTCTAAATTGGAATAAAATTAAGATAAGAGGTGATAATAATGATTGGAAACAGAATTAAATCAATTAGAGAATTAAAAAAAATTTCTCAACAGGATTTAGTAAACAAAATAAATGCTTTATCTAAATCTTATAAAATTAATCAATCTCAAATAAGCAAAATTGAAAATGGTTCAAGAAAGTTAAAAGCAGAAGAAACAATTTTATTTGCTCAAGCACTAGAGGTAGACATATTTCAATTACTAGAACAACAATCAGCATAACTATATTATCTCATATAGGCAATATCAAAAACAGTGGACAGTGTTGGGAAGGAGGATTAAGGTGAACGACATACAAGAAAGAGAAAAAAGAATGGCTGAACTTGGAAGACGAATTTCAGAACAGCCAAAGAAAATTAGCACTTTAAAATTCAAAGAAATAGAAAATATAACTTTCTCTGAATTAGAAAAAAAGAAAGTTACTTGGTAGGATAAATTCTTTTGATATCTTCTAATATTTTTTCGTTATTTTTTATTATAGCAGTCGCTATAACATCACGTATAGCATCAGAGTCTATAGTTTTTTCGGGAGATATAGCATTTTTTAATATATTATGTATATCTTCATGTGAAAGACCAATTTTATTCATATTTTTCACCTCCTTTCATTAAAAGCTTTAGAAACAATTTTTAAAGCTTCAAGTTGGGAAGGAGATAAATCCTTAGCAGACTCTACAAGTTCTTTTAAATCTTCTGTTAAATCAAAATCTTGTTTTAAAGGTGCTTGTGGTAAGAAAAATTCAACTATGGTTATTCCAAAATAATCACAGATTTTATAAAGGTTATCAATCGAAGGTGATTTTTTACCATTTTCAATTTGAGTTATATATGAGTTGGAAAGACCTAAATCAAGGCTCATTTTTCTACTTGATACATTTTTCTTTAATCTCAAATCTGTGATTCTTTTAGATATAAAATCGATTGTATTCATAATAACACCACTTTCTATGAGTTAGCATTAATAATTTAATAATAGTTTTTTTATAAAAAAAAGACAATAAAATGAATAAAACACTAACTGAAAGCAAATAATTATATTGACATACTAACTTAAAGTTAGTATAATTAAATCAAGATAAAGTTTTGGAGGTGAAAAAATGCTAAAAGAAAATCTTAAACGCATTAGAAAATTAAAGAACATTTCTCAAAGAGAACTAGCTGAACAAGCAAAAGTAACTCCAGCATATATAGCATTAATTGAAACAGGAGATAGAAAGAATCCATCTCTTGAAGTTTTACAAAGTATTGCTCAAGCACTAGAGGTAGACATATTTCAATTACTAGAGTAATAAGTTGTGGCTTAGTTATTTAATTTAAATCAAGTATATTTTAGGAGGTAATAAGATTATGAAAGAAATTATTCAGAATAATGATGGACAACATACAAGTCGCCCATCAACAGAATGGATGGAGCAAATTGTAGAAATAAAGGAAGAAACAAGTATGGATAGAGTAAGAAATTTTTTAGCAAAAGGAAATTGGGTGGTTATTGATATTTATTATAGTGAACCTAGCAAAGCAACTTTTGTGTTAGGATGCATAAAAAGTTAAAAATCACATTCGATATCTTCGATTTTATCTTCAGTTGGTATATCGCATATATATTTAGGTTGTGGCTTAATTATTTCACCTAAATTGCTATTCCAACCAAGTATATATTTCATTTGTTCGTGTTTAGGGAAATTACCTTCAGGATAATAGGATACTATACATTTATCAAGAAGTATCCAACCAATTTTTAAATATTCATTTGCTTCTTTATAAGATTTTGTTTCGAAAATTTCAATTATATTTTTCAAATATTCACTCATATGAATACCTCCTTTCTGTTGACAATATTATACAGAAAAAGAGGTGAATATTCAAATTAATATCGACATGTAAATATTAAAAAATAAGAAAAATTTCAATCATTAGATTAGGAGGTAATAGATTATGAAAGAAGCAATATCAAAGGATATTAAAGAAATTATTAAAATTGTTATTGCTGAAACAGTAAGTAACTTAAATTCTAATGCTAATAAAGAATTATTAAAAATAAGAGAAGTTGCTCAAATTTTAAGAGTTAATACAAATAAGGTTTATGACCTTATAAAAGCAGGACATATAACAGCATTAAAACTAGGAGAATTAAAAGTTACAAGATTTGAACTTGAAAGGTTCATAAGAGAAGCAAATGGGAAAGATTTTTCCGACCTTGATAATGTTAAGACATATAACCCAACTGCTTCCTAATATGAAAGGGGGTGGGACTTTATGAATAAAAAAATTTATATAAAAGATGTGCCAGTATTTATGCATTTTATAGGGACAAGAAGTGATTTTCAAATATTTTTAAAAGACATGAAAAACTATATTAGAAATGTTTCTAATAATAGAATACAGGATTATAAAAAAAATTAAAATGAGAAATTTTGCATAAAAGGAGTGTGTAATATGTATAAGTTTGCACGAAAAAGTGTAAATATGAGCAGAGAAGTTGCAGCAGAAAGATTAAATATATCTACACGTAGCCTTTCAAGCTATGAAAATGGAGAAACTTTTCCACCTGCTCATGTAGTAATAAAAATGGCTAAATTATATAAAATGCCAGTATTAACACAGTTATATTGCAAAGAGTGTGCTATTGGAAAATTTTATGGCTATGAGGTATTAAACAATATAAATACAGACCCTGTAACTGTAACTATAAAGCTTGAAGAAGAAATGACAGAAGCAAATGAAGTATTAAAAGATTTATTCAAAGTACTAGTAAACAAGAATACAAGAAATGATTTTTCAGATAAAGAGCATAAAGAATTGCTAAGAGCATATCATGAACTTTTAGATCTTGAACACACAATTGAAATATTAAAAACATCATTGGAAGGCAAAGGGTGGATTGACAATTCAGAAGAGATACAAAAGCACAATAAAAAATGCATAATGAAAAAGTTCCATATAGAACAAAAAGAAAAATCCCCTTTAGAACTGGCACTTCTAAGAGGATTTTACCAACCTGCTTTTTAAAAAATAGCTTGCTTAAATTATATCATAACTTGGGGTGTTTAGCAAAAAAAATTATTATTAATAAAACAAGCAGGTTGGGTATTGAATTTAAATAGCCTTCTAAGGTGATAGAAGGCTATTTAAGAGGTTTTTATCTTAAAAACGACTATTTATGCTACAAAACATAAAAAACGTCTTAAAATGGCATTAAAGGAGAATGACATGAAAAAATATATAACAGTTAGATTAACTTTGACATTAATAGCATTAATTTTACTTTTGATTTTTAGATAAAAGAAAAAGGTGGGGAGAAAAATGGCAGCAGTTAAATGGATTAAGCTAACAATTAACATGTTTGAAGATGAAAAAATAAGACTTATAGAGAGTATGCCAGATTCAGATTCAATATTAATAATTTGGATTAAACTTTTGACTTTAGCAGGAAAATGTAATGCTGGAGGGTACATATTTTTAACTGAAAATATTCCTTACACAGATGAAATGCTTGCTACAGTTTTTAACAAACCACTGAATACAGTTAGATTAGCATTAGAAACCTTTAAAAGATTCGGAATGATAAATTTAGATGAAAATAATTCCATCAAAATTACAAATTGGGAAAAACATCAAAATGTAGATGGCTTAGATAAAATAAGGGAACAAACAAGAAAAAGGGTTGCTAAGCATAGAGAAAAACAAAAGCTGTTAAATAACGATGTTACAAGTAACGTTACAGTAACGCAAAGTAACGCAATAGAAGAAGATATAGATAAAGATATAGATAAAGAAAAAGAAAATAAGAAAAAGAAAATAAAATATGCTGAATTTGTATCTATGACAGAAGATGAATATAACAAGCTAATAGAAAAACATGGAGAAGAATCTACTAAAAAAATGATTGAGATATTAGATAACTACAAAGGTTCTAAAGGTAAGAAATACAAGAGTGATTATAGAGCAATTCTTTCGTGGGTAGTAGACAAAGTTGTATCTAAAAGCAAAGAAGCTAGTACTTCTAAAAAAGAATATTGTGGTAAGTGCAGTAATGGCTATATATTCAAGCCTATTGGTGATGAGATTTTAAGAGTTAGATGTGAATGTAATAAGGGGGATTAAGAATGAATATAGCAAAAGAAAAACCAAGTGCTATTCCTTCTGAACAAACCATATTAGGAACTATATTAGTTTATCCTCAGAGGATAGAAGATACTATAGAAATATTGAAACCAAGCATGTTTTATGAGGAAATCAATCAGATAATATACAAAGCAATGTTAACACTATACAAGCAAAATAAAAACATAGATCCAGCTAACATATATGAAATCACTAAAGGCAAAATTGACATAAGCTATTTAACTAGATTAACAGAAGCATGTATTAACTATAACTTAAAAGAACACTGCGAAACAATTAAAGAAAAGGCTAAGCTTAGATTTATCATAGAGGGAGCTTACAAAGTTCTAGGAATGGCATTCAACAATGAATCAAGTGACAGTATCATTAACGCTCAAAATGACATTATATTGGCTGTAGAGGGAAAGGAAAGTAATAACGTTAGTGATATAAACGATATAATCACATCAACCTTAGATAGAATAGATTTTAATATTAAAAATAAAGGTAAGCTAATAGGAGTTCCAACAGGGTTAGTTGATTTAGATAACTGCACAAATGGATTACAAAAAACAGACCTAATAATAATGGCTGCTAGACCATCAATGGGAAAAAGTGCCGTATCTACAAATATCCTAAAGAATGCAGCTCTAAGAGGTAAAACAGTAGCAATGTTTAGCTTAGAAATGTCAAAAGAACAGCTAATGGAAAGAATAATAGCTTGTGATGCTAATGTACAGCTTGACAAGATTAAAAAAGGTAATTTAAACGATGATGAATTAAATAGGATATTTGAGGTAAATAAAGCTTTAGCAAAAACCAAAATATTCATAGACGATAATCCAACATTAACTACTACAATATTAAAAAGCAAATGCAAGAAAATAAAGAAAAAATACGAACTGGATTTGATAATAGTTGATTACCTTCAACTAATGCAAGGGGATACTAAGTTAGATGGAAATAGAAATCAACAAATTAGTAAAATAACTAGAGAGTTAAAGCTTTTATGTAAAGAATTAGGTTGTCCGATGCTTTTGTTATCTCAACTTTCTCGAGCACCAGAGCTTAGACAAAATAAAAGACCTATATTATCAGATTTAAGAGAATCAGGAAGTATAGAGCAAGATGCTGATATAGTAATTTTCTTATATAGAGATGATTATTATTATGATGATTCAGATAAGAAAAATATATTGGAATTAATAATAGCAAAACATAGACAAGGAGAATGTAAAACCATAGAACTAGCTTGTATGTTGGAATTTCAAAAGATAGCAAATCTAAGGAAATATTAAAACTTTTTAAACAGTGATATCGGAAAAGAGGATAGATATGGAGAAAGCAAAAATAAGAAAAATGAGAATAGACATAAGATTAGGTTTCACAGCAGAACAGTTAGCCAAGAAATATCACATAAGTAAAAACTCTGCTGCAAAATACAGAAATAGGTACATAAAGGTTATAAAAAAACAAAGGGAGATGGGGCTGTATGAATAAAGATAAAATAACAGAAATTATGAAATTGACAAAGGAAATCAAAGAAAATACACAGTGTACTACTAGAGAAGCATTAGAAGCTGCAAAAGAGTTCTTTGGTATTAAAGAATTAGAAATTCATTGTTTAAAAGCATAAAAACTAGGAGGGTATAAACATGCTATTAGAAAAACTAAAAGTGATTGAAATAATGAAAAATGTTATTAAATTTACTGAAGATGCACAAGTAAAAAAGTCAGCAGGACAAGTTATAAAAAATAATGAGTTAGAAGCATTAAGAAAAGTTGTAGGAGAGATGTATGCTGAACATGGAGCTACATCAGAAGTTATGGAATTGAATAGAAAATTGATACTTTAGTAAATAAAAGACAATTAGAATTAAAGAAAGCTATATAGTATTCAAGCGTCAACTTGATGTCTATGGATTAAATAAGATGTTTAAACGAAAGGTGGTGGAAATATGGAATGCATAAAATGTAAAAATGAAATCAATGGAATTAATTTTTGCACAAAATGTGGAAGTAAATTAAATGTAATTTGCAAAGAGTGTTGGATGAAAAATGGGCAACCATATAACTGTGGCTTTGATGAGTGCCCTGGCTATAAGTTACCCATTTTAGAAAAACTAAATTCCTAAAGATTTTTTTATGGTTTCGGAAGCTATATCTACAAATATATCTTTTATTCCTTCAGATGTATATATAGCTACTTTGTTTAAAAATTTTCTAAATCTAGCTACAGCTACTTTAGTTTTAGGAGTAGGTGATTCAACTAATAAATCTGGAAGAGATTCGCAAAATTGTTGTTTTTCTAGTTGGTTTAAATTTTCATCTTCATTTATTAACAATTTAGCTGATTCAAGTGCTGTTTTGGTCCAAGGATATGGTTCACCACAATTATGACAATAGGCTGGTGTAGTATGCATTGTTGAACCAAAAAAACATATATCAGGAACTTCATAATCTCCACGTATAGCAGTATTACAATTTGTGCAATTAGTTATAGTTTTAGCACCACATTTACTACAGAATTTTTCACGAAATTCTGGGTTTGAGTCGAAACTATCGGTTATAATATGACCGTTTAAACATATTTGAGCAGTATGATAATAACCCATAACATCACCTCCCTTCTAGCAAATTTTATCATAATAGAATGGGATTTTGTAGAGAAGTGGTGATATAAGATATTAATATAATTGGAGGGATTAAAATGAAAATTATTAAAATGAAAATTAATAATTTAGAAGAATTCAAACAATTAGTAGAAAAAACTAATATGCAACTTAAAGAAGTAAATGAAAATTTAGAAAAAATTAATAGTTTTAAATTAGATATAGAATTTCAAAAATAAATATAAGGCACCTAGATAGTAATTTATCTAAACTAGCATCGTGTTGAACTTTGATATCAACATTACAATTAGGGCATGTAATGATGTTATTTGCTTTAGAAAGTTCTTTTATTGAAACTTCAAAAGAAAATTCACATTCAGGGCAATTAAAATCTAGTTCAACATCATCAAATAAAGAATCAAAATTTAAAGACATACATACTCCTTTCATCTAGGTGCCTTATAAAGAAATATTCGACATAAAAAACAATAAACCTTTACATAAATTAACAAATATACCATTGAGGTGAATGTGAGGAAGATTATTAAAAAAAGGGGGCTAAATATATGGAATTAGCTAAAAGACAGATGTTAGAAACTCAAATGAAAACATTTATAAAATGTGTATTAGATGCAGCTGAAAGAGAAGAAAAGCTAGATTATATAAATATAGAGATAAGCAATCATAACGGGAACTTACAAATGGATTATACTTTAAGGAATAGAAAAAAGGCATATTAGTCCTACTGGACATCCAGCGGACACTCTTAAGTCTAATATTAGGCTAGGAGTGTCCTTTTTTATTTAAGAAGGGAGTGGAGCAAATGTTAAAATGTAAAATTTGTGGGAAAGGGATTAAAAATACAAACTTAATTGTTATAGATAGAAACTATTATTGTATTAGATGTTTAAAAAAACTTATTAAAAAAGCTACTAAAGGAAAAGGAAGATATTACACTCATTTGCAAGATAGAATATTTATCAGCTTCATTAAAGAAGGGAAAATGGTAGTAGATGAATTTAGACTAAGTGAGTTGATAACTGTATGATAGATATAACAGAAGAAATAACAAAAGCAGCAGAAGTACCTAAAGAATTAAAAGACTTATATACACTTATGAAATATAAAGAAAAAGAACTTTATAAAAAAGGAAGAAGGGGAGAAAATGAGCTCTTTAAAAGAAATAGGAAAAGAATATCAAAATAGCTGTAGATTATTAAGTAAAAAAATGAAAGAGCTAAATAATAGGAAAAAACAATTGGAAGAATCAAAGATAAAAGTTAAAAGAAAAAATGCAATTGAATATGTAGATAATGAAATACATCAGTTAAAAGATAGATTGAATAAATTAGCTAGAATGTATAGAACAACTAGAGAAATAGGGATAGAAGCTAGAAATTATTATAATAAGGAGTGGTGGCGTAGTGAAGAATATACAGTTAACAGCAGAAAATCAAGACCTTATATCCCTTATTATGGGGCAACAAAATATGACTATGAATACGAATCATATTCAAATCAAAAGGATGAAAAATAATCTTAAAGTTGCAATGAACGAATATTTAACTGATAGACAAAAACAAATATTAACCATGTATTATTTTGAAGAAAAAACAATGGAGCAAATAGCGAAAGAATTATACATAAGTAAACCATGTGTAAGTATAACATTAAAAAGAGCAAAAAATAATTTAAAAAAAATAAAAAAATTTATGTAAAGTTAAACGCTAACGTTTAACTTTTTTTGATTTGCAGGGTAATAGTGAAAGCTATTTTTAAACTTTCAGGACAGAGAGATGATATAAGTTCATATAATTATTTTAAAACTGCTATTGTAAAAGGGTAAAATAAAAGAATATACTTATACATAAAGATGGCTATAAAAATACTTGAGGAACTAGGGTATTAACCTTAGTTCCAAATAGTAAGGAGATGCTTTTATGGAAAAGAAGAGCTTAGATTATTATTTATCATTAAATTACCCTTTTAAAATAGAATCTTTATCAGAAGAAGATGGTGGAGGTTATTTTATAACTTACCCAGATTTGCCTGGTTGTATGAGTGATGGAGAAACTGTAGAAGAAGCTATATCTATGGGAGAAGACGCAAGAAAAGCTTGGATAGAAACTAGATATGAGAAAAGCCTAGAAATCCCAGAACCATTTACAGTTAATAATAAATATAATGGAAGAATAACAGTAAGAACTCCTAAGAGCCTTCATAGACAGCTAATAGAAGAAGCCAAGGAAGAAGGAGTAAGCTTAAATCAATATCTAGTCTACATTCTAAGTAAAGGAATTAAGAATAATTATAAAGAATTTTAAATATAGAGCCGAAATAGGCTCTTTTTTCTTTGGCTTTATATAATACAAAGACGAGGAAATGTCAAAAAAATACTCAAAACTATTTTAAATAAAAAACATAGTTAAAAGTAAGTAATATCAAAGAATTAAGGGAGATTAGAAAAGTATTACATTATTAGTGTTATGTAATAAAATTATCGTTAGAAAGGAGCGGATATGAAAATAAAAGATTTTTTAGAAGATTATATAAATGAAATGCGTGAAGAAAAAAGTAAACATACCGTTTCTTATTACATAACAGACATTAAGCAATTTGATAGATTTATAAAATTTAAGGATATAGAAGAAATAAAGAATATAGATATTGAAGAGTATAAAAGTAATTTATTATGTGAAAAGAGCTTAAAACCTAAAACGATAAATAGAAAATTATTAAGTTTTAAAAAGTATTTAGAATGGATCAATGAAAATGAAAAAATAGATTTAATAAAAATTCTTAAAATAAAATTGATTAAGATACAACGTCAAGATTATTTAGAGGAAATGCTTGAAATAAGTGACTTTGAAAGACTTGTGCGAATGGCTGAAAGAGAAAAAGACACTAGAGCAATAGCTATTTTTAATACACTGTATTTAACAGGCATGAGAGTATCTGAGTTACTTCAATTAAAAGTTTCTGATATAACAAATGATTATATAACAATTATAGGAAAAGGAGAAAAATCAAGGGATATATTTGTTATAGATGAATTGAAAGAGTATTTAAAAGATTATATAAGAGATAGAAAACCACCAATTGGTGGCTTTTTATTTATAAATCAAAATAATAATAATGTTATGAGTAGACAGAGTGTAGATGATTTAATAAAGAAATATGCAGGAATTGCTAAAGTAAAGCTAACAAAAGCTCATGCTCATAATTTCAGGCATCTTGCAGGGTTGAGAATGATTGAAGAAGGATTAACGATTGATGAAGTTGCAGATGTGTTAGGGCATGGAAATATTAATACTACAAGGATATATACAAGAAAGACTAAGAAAGAATTACGAAAAGCAATTAGTAGGTTAGGAGGAAGGAGGAATTAATATTGATATTAAAACAATAAGAGATATAGTAGCAAGTGGAGAAATGTATAGATTCTATAAGTCTACTAAGTGGAAGAATACTAGAAAGAAAGTATTGAAAAGAGATAATAATGAGTGCCAACGCTGTAAAGAAGCAGGAAGATTTCATAAAGCTGAATGTGTACATCATATTAAACATTTAAAAGATAGACCAGATTTAGCTTTAATGGAGGATAATCTTATAAGTTTATGCTATACATGTCATAATGAAGTACATCCTGAAAAGCTACATTTAAGTGATAAGCCTAAATTCAACAATAAAGAGCGTTGGTAATAGTCCCCCCAGTTTGAAAAATGGGTTTTTTCGGCAGGTCAAAAGACCGGGGCCACTCCCGACAATTTAGATTTTTTTATTTTTTCCACTAGGTAGTTGCAAAATAGAGTGAAAGGTTATCCACAGAAAAATTGAGTTGAAATTACTAAATAGAAAGAGTTATTAACAGTAATATTCAAAAAAA
>NZ_FRAE01000076.1 GCF_900142235.1 Tepidibacter formicigenes DSM 15518
ATATAGCTAGGAATTCAGCAGATATATTAACCATTAGGGCATTTGACCCCGCAAAGGAGCATAGCTGATACCACATCATGGATAGACTGAACGAAGGAATTTAGGGACATTGATCCTGTGAGACATGGGAGGGTACGTCGCCATGAAATTAGTGGATTAATTCCAGTAATATTTTGGTAAAAACACTGATTTTCTGGGGTTATACATTTCTATATCCATAAAATTGAATATGTTGAAGTTATATCCAAAAAATATATCTATCAATTTATGAAATTGTAAGAAATAGAGAGTATTTAAGAGAAAATAAAAGTATATAGAGGGAGGCGTTATTTATGCAAAAAGTAATATTAGGTTATGATTCAGGAAATGGTGCTATAAAGACTTCAAATGGTGATGTATTTACAGCTGGCTTTGTTGCTAGTGATAATCCGATTTCTAATAAAGATTTATTAGAATATCAAGGGAAATTTTATAATATTGGTATGAATAGAGTTAAGTATAAATATGATAAAACTATAGATAATGATTATTTCATCCTATGTCTTGCTGCAATTGGTAAAAAACTAGAGAAAATGAATATTGGAAATGAAAAAGTGGAAATTGTACTCGGGATTGGATTGCCACTATCTCATTTCTCATTAAAGGAGAAATTTGTTGAGTATTTTAAGAGGAAAGATGTTTCATTTGTTTGGTGTGGGAAAAGATATAATGTGATGATAGATACTGTTATGTGTTTTCCGCAGGCTATCGCAGGGTTTATGACGGGATTGAAGAAGTATGATAATGTGCCATTTATAAACTTATTTGACTGCGGAAAAGTCACATTAGACTGTGTAAAGATATCTAATAATAGACCTTTGCTCAACACAGCAATTTCTTTGAATTACGGAGTTTTAATGTTAATTAAGAGAATACAGGAAAATGTGAGAAAAGAAACGGGTATAGAATTAGAAGAAGAGCAAATTGAGATAGCATTAAAAGATAATAGCAATAGCAGTTTATTTTTTGATAATAGATTAGAAAAAATAATTATAGATACAAGAAATGACTTTGTTTCTGAAATGCTTTCAGAACTTCGTGAAAATGGATATGAACTTCAGAGTACCGTAAACCTACTAATCGGTGGCGGTTCTAGTATTATTTTATCATCTCTAAATGAAGATAAGTGTAGTAATAAAATAGGGTATACTGAAGCAATACCAGATGCTCAATTAGCTAATGCTAAGGGATATGAGATGTTAGTGAAGGAAACTCTTCTACGCTCTAAACAATAGAGGTGATTTATTATGAAAAAAAGAATTAATTTGTCGTTTGATTTAGAGAGAGAAGAAGATAGAGTAGTTTATGATTTAATACAGAGCAATAGAGGTAAGACAAAATTTGTAATTGATGCAGTATTGGCATTTGAAAATAAAAGAGAAGGGATTGATATAGAGCAGTTTAAAAATGCAGTTAAGGAAGCGATAATCGAAGTAGGATTAAGTATTAAGGTTGATGATAAGAACAATGTTGTAATTGAAGAAGAAAATCAAATTCCTGATGACCTGTTTAATATGATATCTGGATTATAGATATAGAGCATGAGAGTAGAATAACTATTCTCGTGCTTTTTTGTTATGTGAGTTTAGAATTAATGTATTCCCCTATACCAATAAAAGTTCGGAGAATAAATCATTTTGTCGTAAGAAAATCTGCTCAATACCTTGAGTCATAAGCCTTTTAACTATTTTCACTAATTATAACACATTATTTAGAAAAAGGTATAAGGAGTAAGAATTATTTATATAAAAAAGAGACAGTCAATGACTATCTCTAAGATAATGATTATTGAAATAAATTTGGAAGTTGAAGATATAGTTGTTTCTTTATTAATGTGTAAATATAAATTTCATCAATAGAGTCTTTGTGCTCCAGAAAGATTTTATGTGTAGATACTCTCAATAGGCATTGTTCAAGGATAAATTTTAATTTATCATCAAGTGGGTCTGTATTCTTTCTATACTTTTTTAATTTTATGATTGATTGCTGGATTTTTTCTTGTGCGAGTTTTTCAAATTCTGGAATAATAGGGGAATAATTTAGACAATTTTCAATTGAAATATCTTTTAATTTATTTATGCTTATTGTTAAATTCATGGTAGACCACCTCTCGTTAATAATTTGAGGTAGTATCATAATCAATAAATATTGAGAGTTTCAAGCATTTTTTTAATTGGTTCTAAAAGGTACCTAAAAATTATTGATAACTTAGGCAGGGAACCTATGGGTTCATAGACTAATATGTGGTAAAAAATAAGCATTTTGATTATTTCAACAAGAAAAAAATAAGCGAGAGTCACTGCTTTTAGGTATCTATTCAATGATTTTTTTACCATCCTCAATGAATTTATCAATATTATCTTTACCATAATATTCTTCGGGATTTTCTACTGAAGTTTTACCAGTTTCATCTAATAATGGATTATTAATATATGTATCACCAACAATAAATCCAACTGGTTGTTTATTTTTAATTTTACCTTCAATGATTGCATCATTCATTTCTGCAATTTGCTTAATAAGTTCGAATCTTTTTTCCATAAGTTACCTCCATAGCGTTATTTTTATTTAATATCAAAGTTGTTGGATATATTATACAAGACAATCACAGTAGAATCAAATAATAGAGTGAATTTAATGATTATCCGTTTTATTGAAAGAAGTAATTTAGAAGTTAAGTATTGAAAAATCAAATTTAGATTCAGTTTCCTTATATAGAAGACAATACAGATATAATAAATTGATAAAATAATGAATTCTAGAGAAACGGAGTATTTGGGTAGCTATGAGGTAGGGAAACAAGATTTAGTATATTAAATCAAAACCTTAAATTCACAGAATACAAGTAAATAGAAGTATTTAGGAAGGAAACGTATAGAGAATTGAATATAATGATTCATAAAGAGAAAATAAAAGAGCATCGTCAATTGACGATGCTTTTGTTTATAATAGAATACATTGTTTTTTCATGATTTTGATGAAAGAATTAAAATTAGGAATTTGTTCTTTAAATTGAGAATAATCATTTGAAGATAAATCTTTTTCAAGTTGAGAGAAAATCTTATCAATTTGTTTTAGATAATAACTAGCGAGAGAGTCAGCATTATCGCTGTATTGATATGCTTGAAGAATGTCACAGCTCTCATCAAAAGTTTTGTATATTATGCTCTTAGAGCTATAGAGTTCTTCTAATTTAGATTTTATATATTTAATTTCTGCTTGTAGTGTTTTGTTATCTATCATAAATATCAGCCTCCTTAATTTTTGGTATGAGTATTGTAAGGAAAGATTCAAGGGAAATCAAGTTTTAATTGAGATAATTTCTTACCCATTAGTGAATTTATTGAAAAATTTTACATGAGGGTTTAGAATGGAATCATAAAGTAAATAAATAGCATTGCTAAATATAAATGGGGGATTTTTAATGAAAGATTTAAGTAGTATGTTAAAGGAACGTAATACATATTTATATGAACAGATGGAAGAATTTTTAAAAGAGCATTCGAAGATTTATTATAAGCCTGTTAATACAGGGGGCAATATTTCTATTATAGGTTACAGTGATTATCATTGGCAAAAACTTGATTTAGAAGGAAGAAAAATACAAACACGTCTATATAAAGAACTTAATAAACAATTTGAATTAATTGAGATTTTAATGAATAGATTACCACAAAACTACATTGAAGAATACAAACAAACTATTAAAAAGGTTTTTGAGTATTTGCTACAGAATAGTCAAATATGGATTTCAACTATCGATGAAGTTGTAATAAAAGTAAAGGAATCTTTTGATAAGATAGACCAACTAATAGACCAGCTTTACAGTGCGTGTGAAATGACACATGTTCTTATTCCTGATACAAATGCATTATTAACAAATCCTAATATAGAAAAGTGGACATTTGAAAATATTGATGAATTTGAAATAGTGCTATTACCAACTGTTCTTCAAGAGTTAGATAAGTTAAAAGTATATCATGCAAATCAAGAAGTCAGAAAAAAAGCAGCAGGAATTATAAAAAAGATTAAAGAATATCGAAGAAGAGGAAGATTGACAGAAGGAGTTAAGTTATCTGGTAAGAATTATATTAGAGCTATTGCTGTGGAACCAAAAATGGAAAACATGTTATCATGGCTAGATAGCCAAAATAACGATGATAGAATTATTGCATCACTTATTGAAGTATGCAGAGACATGATTAATAGACCTGTTGTTTTAGTTACAGCAGATATAAATGTACAGAATAAAGTTGAGTTTGCTAATTTACCATTTATAGAGCCACCGCAAAATGATTAGAGGCTATTAATATATTAAATAAGTTTTTAAAGAGGTGGTATATTATGTTTGGTACAATTATCGTAGATGCATATAAATTTGATGAACGAGTTGATATGGCAGAAGCAATTGATTATTTATGTTCTCCTTGCGATAATTATGTTTGGGCATCGGCTGGAGTTTATTGTTTCTGGGATTATTATAAGAAAAAAGTACTATATATTGGCTTAGCAGCTGATTTAAGTGATAGATTTAGACAACATAATGGATTAAGAAAGGTTAAATCAAATAGTTGTAAATGGGCATATATTCAAGATTATTTTAAAAGTAATGATAAAATTGGATATTCAATATTAGTCCAATCTCCATTATCACAACCAATAACTCATAGAAATAAAAAAATCTATGAAGGGTTTTTAGATGAAGAGTTTTCTGTTGAAAATTATGTAGGGCAAGAAGGTGAGCAGAATATAAAATTAGTTGAAGGAATACTAATTGAGGCATTTAGGAAAATAAAAGGGCAAATACCTGTTTGGAATAAAATAGGTGGTTCAATAGAAGGTCAGGCGAGAGCATCTTTTAACAGCTATTCACTTGTAAAAGGGTTTATGAATATAGAACCAAGCCCATTTATATCTAAATGTTCTATAAGAGAATTGAGTGATAACCCTAAATATTGTTGGTATGAAAATTGGTTACATGGTGCTAGAATGATGATGTTATCAATGGGAGGTATTTCGTACTTAGAAGCTATAAGAGTACAACAAAGATTCCAAATAGATACATTTAAAACTATAGACACTTATAAAGATATTGAAAATGAAGGATATTTAAATAAGGTATTAAAAATTTAAAAAATAAAAAAATTTTATTATCTTGTGGACATTTCTAGATGACACCCAAGTCTTTATATTTAATATATAAATCCCTACTACTACATCAATCTCTAAAAGAATAGGAAATAAAATTTAAAATGTAAAGGCTGATGTAGGAGTAACTAATTTTATTAGATATAAGTAATATAAAAAATAAAATTAATAAAAAATTTAATATATAAATACTTATTAAAATCTAATACAATATTAAATTTGATTATATTTAATAACTCAATATATAATAGTTTGAAATTAAATTATTATAAAAATAAAAATAAGCATCTGTATCCATCAATACAAATGCTTAAAATATAAAATGATAAAATTTAAATTTATGAAGTATATCCTTGCTCTTTGATATAATCATATAATTTAGACTTTATCCTGCTCTTTTGAGTGCTAACGGTACTTGCATCAATGTTCATTAATTTAGCAATTTCTTTATTTTTATAACCTTGTATTAAGTATGAGTAAATTTTCTTCTGATTCCCTTGCAGAGGAAGATTTTTTATGTCCAATTCATCTGATGTTTTTACAGAAGAATAGATATTATTTTTGAATTGGTAAATGTCTATTTTATAAGTCTCTTCTTCACTTGAGTTGTAAGTGTCAAGAGACATTACTTCAATAACTGTATTTTTTTTTGTATTGAGATAAACATAATATTGGCGATATTTCATTTGTAGAAAACTCCAATAATGTTCTGCAAACCTAACTACAAGAAAATATTGATATGTGCTGGTTTGCCATGAGTTTAATTTATCACGAAGTTTATTGAAAGTTAAATTTCTTATTGAGAGCCAAAATTCAGTAAAAATATCATAGGTCTTGCACTCTGGATTAGGGTTATCTATCAGCAATCGTTCTTTGTAGAAATCTTCTCGTGCATTTTGAAAAAAATAATCGTACTTGATATTTATATTTAATTTTTCCTCATACTGTTGTCTTTTGATAGTTGCTTTTTCTTTAAATGAAGAGTTTTTGGAATTCTTAATAGAATTATCTATTCTTGCAATAATTTCATTAATCTCTTTTTTTTGAGTTTTATAAAGAAAATTTCTTTTCTGATTTTCTATTGTAGCAGGTAGTACTTTTAATGGTCTAAATAGTACATTAACTAAATCTTTTTTTAATATTAAATATAATTCTCTTAAAGCAAACTCATTTTTTCTTTCAATATAAGCATGTAGGTAATTTCTTATCTTTAATTCCCGTTTGAAATCTATATGTTTCATAGTATCACTCCTTTCTATGTCTTCCATGTTTTTAGCATAACACATAAGAAAATTGTGTGATTTCTTGCATCATATTAAGAGTTTTGTATAATAGATTCAAGATTAAATTTTGGAGTGATGCTAATGAAGAAGAAATTTACATTTGGTTTGGTTAAAGATAAAAATATGGTTGATATTATAAATTCAAAGGATATAGGAAATGGACATACAGGGATAGAGTATCTATATGTGCAATTTCACAGGCAGTGTGCCCTTTTTGTAAAAGAAGAGATAGAATATTGCTTAATGAACTATGCAAAAGATTATATTCTAGAATTTGGTAGGTATAGGGGAAAGACTATCGAAGATATAGAAAAAATGGACAGTACATATGTATCAGATTATTTAGCTAAAGCTAAGAATCCATTTATAAAGTGGTTGGTCGAGTACTACTTAATTTTCAAAAAGAAACGATTTTATATGATTAATAAAAAAATTAATATGCTACCAGCTGCTGATATGAGGATAATCTTACATAGTTTAGATGCATTTGTTAAAAAAAAGGATGAAATTAAGGGATATGATAAGTGCCCATTTTGTGGGACTACTTCGGAATATGGAATATGGCCAGTTCAGTTTTTTCATGGGAGAGACAAGGATTATTTTTTAAAGTGTAGAGCTTGTGGAGATATACAGGAACTCATTCCATTTATGATGAAAGAAACAAAATTATCATACTCGAAAGTAATTGATGCTATTGCAAAAATGCTTAATATATATGTTGGCTATTGGGATATTAAAGATATTGTATTGCCAGAAAGTGAGACAAATGAAGACACAATTATCCTAGAACGTAAACAATTAGAACCTATTGATTTAGAGAGGTTTGGATTTGAAGGGAAGATGCATCCAAATCTAAAGTGGGTGTATGGGCTATCTGATTGGGATAGAGAAAAGTATAATATTCAATATGCTGGGAAGAATTGCAAAGACAAAATATTAAAAAATAGAATTTGTTTTCTTGTAAAACATAATAATAGTGTAGTAGGGGTAGTTGCTTTAAATAGTATGGATGAAGATATGTTTGAGAAATCACATGATACAGAAGATTACTATAAAGCATATCTTTTTAATAAAGGATTTAAAAAATCTTATACGTTATTTAATTTAGATGAAGCGTTAAAGACCAAATTTTGCAATAATTTATATATATGTGAGAATCCTTTGGGGGTAATAGAGCTAGAAAAAAATTTATTTGGTACAGGAAATGCTGTTGTTGGAGCAATGGGAAAAATACTAAGTAAAGCACAACTATATTTGATTTTTGATGCTTATAGATATAAAAGAATGAATTTAAATATTCATTTGTGTATAAGGGATAAAAAGGATATAAATATGGCAAAAATTAATGCAAGAGCATTAAAAGGGTTAGGTTTTAAAAATATTTATATTTCTTTATTGAAAAATGTAGAAAAATCATTATTTATAGATTATGATAGTCAGCAGTTATTTGATGAAGCTATTGAGAAGAAAATAATAATCTTACATAATTTAGATATAAATGAGTATATTGAATTAGAAGGTATTGAGCAAGAAGCAGATAGGGAAGAGAAAGGATTCTTAGAAGAACTAAATGAAGTAGAAAATATGAGTGATATTTTTAGAACTAAATATATATGAAAAATATAAAAGCTGAAGGGTAAACCTTCAGCTTTTTAAAGATTTCTTACTACTTCTTCATCAAGAATTTCTTTTCTTTGTTTCCAATCTGGCATTAGAGATGTCATAAAATTATAGAATTTATGGTCATGATTTCTATGAAGAAAATGAATGAGTTCATGAAGAATAACATATTCAATACAGTATTTTGGAGCTTTTATAAGCTCAAAATTTAGCAATATTATATTTTTATCTTTGATACATGAACCCCAACGAGCCTTCATGGTACGAATCATTATTTCGGGTTTTTTAATATTGTATTTCTCGAGTATAGGGTATATTTTATCTAAACATTCTTGAAAGATAATGGCTGCTTTTTCTCGCATCCAGTTATTAAATAGGTTTTCTTTTCTTGTGTAGTTGGATTTATCTTTAACATGAATATATATATATCCCCTAAAATATTTCACTTTCTCTTCATCGTCTTCAATGATTTTAAGTCGGTATTGTTTACCTAAATATTTTACTGATTCTCCACTTATAAATTCTAAAGCTGTTTTTCTTTCAGGTTGATACTCTTTAAATTCATTTACACTCTTGAGTATCCAAGAGGCTTTTTCCTTAACAAAATTCAGTACAAAATCAGTAGGTACTTTCTCATTTGCAGATACCATTATGGTGGTATCAGGCTTTATATTTAAATTTATGTTCTTTACATTTTTCCTGTGTAGTTCAAATTTAATAATTTTATCTTTATAGGTTACTTCTAATATTTCCATTTATTGCTACCACCTTAATAGCGTCTAAGTGCTATGGTTTTAATATTTTCAATGATTCTATCAATATCATCAAAATCAATTTCAAATTCTTTTTCCTTTGAATAATCATATAAAAAGTCATCAATTTCTTGAGCAATACGATTATGAACTTCCATATTGTCATGCCAATCAACTTTGCTATGTGTATCGATTATTTTATTGATTTCAAGAGCCATATAACCTAAATCATCATCTGTTAAGTCATTTTTTATATTATCAGGAGACATGTAGGTTGCTTTTTCTTCCTTAATAATAAAGCCTGTTTTTTCTGAAAATACTTCCTTTATAGTTCCATAAAATGCTTGTGCATGAGGATTATTTTTGATGTTTTCAGGGTATTTTTCTCCAGAATAACCCTTTGTAAAATCATTCATAATATCTTTCATACGTTTTAGATATTCAGCTTCAGATATTCTTTTATCCTTGTACTCTTGTAGAGTTTCCTCTATTCTTTCAGAAAATTTCTTGTAAAAAGCAGGGTTTTCATCCCAATTTGCATTAATTCTTTTAGACATTCTGGTTCTAATTGCATCAGCTTGTGCTCTTTTAGAACCAAGTCTTATTAATTCTTCTTCAAAACTTTTTTCATCTAGAATATCAACAGGATTTGTAATACGAATAACTTCTTCAGAAGAAATATAGTTATCCATGAGTTTTTGCATCTTTGCTTCATATTCTTTATGGTCAATTGTATCAGAATATCTTAGTTTTACACTTTTCCTTAACTCTTGATAGAATTTAAAATCTTTTTTATATTTATTGAGTTCTTCTTGGCTTAGAGAATTATAAACTTGTTCAGATTCTAAGGCAATGCTTAGGTTTCTACCAAATTGACTAAGTGCACCATAGAAATTCTCTCTCAACTCTTCGTCAGCTAAAAGAACTTCATATTCTTCAACATCTTTTTTATTATTTACAGGAGCAAATATATTTATTAGTTCAGTATAGTAATGTCTAAGGGTTCCAATTATACTTATAACATCATAAATAGCTCCTTTTAAATCTTTGCTGTCAAAGTTTTCAAGACCTGCACCAGAGTACATTTCCATGGCTTCATCTAGTTTTTTTAGAAGACCCCTGTAATCTATTATAAGTCCATAGTCTTTACCTTCATAAAGCCTGTTTACTCTTGCTATTGCTTGTAGTAGGGTATGCTCTTTCATAGGCTTATCCACATAAAGGACTGTAGCTCTTGGAGCATCAAAACCTGTCAATAGTTTATCTACAACAATAAGAAGGTCTAGTTCATCTCCATTAATAAATTCATCCTTTATAGAATCTTCATAGTCTTCTTCATTAATATATTTACTCATCATTTTATCCCAGAATCTTTTGATTCTATCTTTTGATTCTTCATCTACAGATGTATGACCTTCACGTTGGTCAGGTGGAGAGATAACTACTGCACAGTTAAGGTCTCCTAAATCCTCAAAGGCTTCAAGATAACGTATAGCTTCTATTTTACTATTTGTAGCAAGCATAGCTTTAAATTGTGAGCCTTGGGTTTTATAGTTTTTCATAAAGTGTTCATTTATATCAAAGGCTATCATGCTGATTCTTTGGTCAGAAGAAGCTATTTTCTCGAATTGACTCCATTTTTTCATAACTTCTTCCTTTTGTTTCTTGTTTAAGTTTCTTGTTATCATTTCAAGACGAGTATCGATAGCTTTTCTATTTACAGTTTGCTCTACCATTTTTCCTTCATAGAGTAGGGGAACGATAGCTTTGTCTCTAACACCATCTGCTATAGTATATTTATGAATTAGTTTTCCAAACTTAATCATTGTATTTTTTTCTTTTTTCATCAGTGGTGTTCCTGTAAATCCTAAGTAACAAGCGTTAGGAAATACTTTCTTCATTTTTATATGAAGCTCACCATATTGGGTTCTATGGCTTTCATCAATTAGAACAAAGATGTCCTTATCTTTAATAGGCTCTTGATTATTTGCAGCAGTATCAAATTTATGAACCAGTGTAGTGATAATATCTGCACTATTATCATTTATTAAATCAACCAGATGCTTTCCACTGGTAGCACGTTTTGCAGATAATCTAGTGTGATTAAATGTCTTATGAATTTGTTTATCTAAGTTAATACGGTCAGTTACTACTATAACTTGAGGACTATATTTTGAAAGCTGCGATAATATAAATTTAGCAAGCATTACCATTGTAAGACTTTTTCCGCTCCCTTGAGTATGCCAAATAACTCCAGATTGGCGATTTCCTTTTTCATCCTGCTCATCAATAGTTTTAATAATTTCTTTGATTGCAAAATATTGTTGATATCTAGCAATCTTTTTTACGTCTTTATCAAATACAATAAAGAATCTAGTTAGTTCTAGTAATCTTTTAGGATGAAATAAAGATATAATGTTTTTATCTTGTGTTGTAGGAAGACGGCCTATAACAGTTTTATCAAGTTGATTTTGTAACCAATTCTCATTTTCTTCCTTCCATACAGACCAAAACTTTTTAGGAGTAAAGCAAGTTGCATATTTTGTTTCATTTTTATTAGTACTCATGACAATTTGAGCATATTTAAAAAGGTGAGGAATATAGTTTTTTTTCTGATTTCTAATCATTTGACTTATTCCTTGAGTCATAGAAATTGAAGCCTTTTTGCATTCTATGACAGCAAAGGGGATACCATTAACAAATAGAACGATATCGGGTCTTGCTGTACCTTGACCATCTTCCTTTTCCACAGAAAATTCCTCAACAACATGAAATACGTTGTTATAGGGATTTTCCCAATCTATATATCTTAAATTGAAAGAACGTTTTGTACCATCAGGAAGATTTTCTTGATAACTTCTTCCAAGCATCAAACTTTCATAGATTTTCTCATTGGTTTTAACTAGTCCATCTGTAAGAGGCTCATCAATATCTAAAATAGCTTGTTTAATATTTTTATCACTAAACTTATATTGAATTCCCTTATAAGTATAAGAGTTTAGTTCAATTAATT
This sequence comes from Tepidibacter formicigenes DSM 15518, assembly GCF_900142235.1. Classification (GTDB taxonomy): domain Bacteria; phylum Bacillota; class Clostridia; order Peptostreptococcales; family Peptostreptococcaceae; genus Tepidibacter; species Tepidibacter formicigenes. Next base: position 11,856 of record NZ_FRAE01000076.1, read on the forward strand.
TTTCTTTCAATACATTTTTAAGTAGTACATTATATAAATTCCCCCTAAGTGTTTCAGCTTTTTCGGACTCAATATATGTATATCCCAATCCTTTTAATACTTGGGTAGCAGGTATTTGAGATATGTTCATTTCATCATAATCCATTGCACGTGGCATTTAAAATCCCCCTTTCCACTAGGTGTACTAGCTCGTTGCAGAACTCTACAACTCGCATAAATACTACATTTAAATTTATAGAAATGGCTAAGTTTCCCCCATTTTGGGTATATATACATTAACTAGATGTGTATAACTCAAAATGAAAAAAGGAGGAAAAACTTATGCCAGTTCAAGCTAAACAATTAAACTTTTCTAATATTTCTTCTGATTTTGAAAAGTTTTTTAATCAAAATCAATACAATTTACTTTCTATGTTAAATCATTTTTTTGATATTAGTGATTTCATCCCACTTTCTTTTTATCAAAAATATTATTCTAATTTTGGACGTAAAAGAAATTTTTCTCTTGAATCTAT
>NZ_FRAE01000077.1 GCF_900142235.1 Tepidibacter formicigenes DSM 15518
TAGTTGACCCGTTAGCTGCTTGTGCTGCACTTCCAAGTCCTAATGCTTCAACTAATAATTTAGCAAATTGTTCTCTTGTTACTTTATATTCTTCATGATATTTTCCATCTTCAAATCCATTTACTACTCCAAATGAATATAATCTTTCTACTGCTTCTACTACTTTTTTATCTGTATCTTCATTCATTTGTGGAGCTGCTGCAAAAGCTGCACCCATTGAACCAAATGCTAATGCACCTGCTAATGCTACAGATAAAACTTTTTTAGTATTTTTCATATTATTTATTCCTCCTTAAACTTAAGATGTCATTCCCCTTTTGCTGATATAGGAGTTTATTTTCCTCGTCTACAAATCCTATTATACACATCTAACCCCTTAATATCAATTACAAAAATATTACAGTAATATTAATAAATTATTACATACAAAAAAACACTTGGGAAAATCCCAAGTGTTTTTTAATTATTGTCAACTAATTCTTATTCTTCAACAACAACAACCATTTCTACATCGCCATCATTGATTATTACTCTTACCTTAGCTTCATCATCTATATCTCCAGAGTCACCTCTCTTAACTTCATCATACTCATTATCGTCAAGAGTTAATACGTAAACTCCAGTTTTAGAATCAATCTTGTAAGAATTTCCATTTTCTAATGTTATAACATCATTCTTAAACTTCTTAACTTTTCCAGCATCCATTGTGTAGTCTGCATCTATATCATTAACTTTATCAGTATTTGAATGATCATTATCATATACAGCTCTTACAACTGTCTCTATTTCTCCATCTTGATTAGTAGAGAATACTATAAAGTCTCCTTCTATAGTAGTTTTTGATTTATTAGCATAGTCTTCATCTACTATATAAGTTTTTTCAGTACCATCGAATAATTCAACATCTATCTTATAATCTCCATCGTAGTAGATATCTCCTTTAACATATGCACTGTGTCCATCTGAACTTAAGTCATAATTATCAGTAAATACTACGAAATCAGCATCTACATCATTATCTTCATCTGTAACTATTACAGCTCTTAAATTATCAGAATCCTTAATAGTTGAATCTTTTATGTCAGCCCATTTTACTAATTCTGGCTCTACCGCATCTTTATCATCTTTATCATAATATCTCATGATTACAGTATCATCTGAAATGTAGTATTTCTTACCATCAGCTTTAATGTAATCTTTTTCATCATCAAATTCTGTTACATGTACTTCTATAGCATCTTTACTATCTGCATCTAAGTCAGAAGCCTTAACAATTACTTCATAATCGTCAACATCTATTTCTCCATCTTTTGTTAATTCATATTTAACTATATCACCTTTTTTAAGTTCTTCGATTTTACTATAAGCACTATGTTCACTTATATTATCATCAAACTTATAAGTTACACCTTTACCTTCTTTAGTGTATAACTTAATAGCATCATCTCCAGAAGATAAGAACCCATCTTTATCTAATATTGCATAAAGAGAATCAGAAGATGCATTAACATCTGCAACAACGTGTCTTATTTCCCCTTTAATATCTAAGTATGCTTTAACATCTTTCTTAGTAGCATCTTCTAAATCTTTTGAAGTAGCAAAGATTGTTGGTTTATCGTCGTCATCTAAAGAGTAAGTTAAGTTGCTTGCATTATCATACTCTTTTCCTGCTATATTCATATTATCTTTTCTAACTTTATCAAGTTTACCTTCTATCACATTTCTAACTACGTAAACATAAGTATACGTATCTCCATCTACTTCGTTTACATCCTTAGCGTAAACTAAGTCTCCTATCTTTATATCATCAAAGCTTATTTCTTTTCCATCTAAGAATATCTTGTATCCATCTTCTTCATCAAAGTCTACTTTGCTGTTATCTACTGTTCCTTTTAATCCTTTGATATATTTCTTATCTTTATTGATTTCTTTTACTATTACTGCTTCATCCTCAAAATTAACAGCATCAATAAAAGATATATCACCTTTATCATCTAATACTACTCTTGCATATAATCCTTTTAAAGCTTTTAAATCATTTTCATCATCAACATCTACATCTGATTTCGATTCATTATTTATATATAAAGTAGCATTATCTTTAACATCATAATCTTTATCTTTTCCATCTTCAAATTGAATAGTTATTTCTTTTTTATCTTTGTTATAGCCTGTAACTATACCTGTAACCATATCGCTTTCATCTGTAGTTACATCAACATAAACTACCTCATCATCATCATTTACATAAACATCTGCTTCTAATCCTAGTAAATTAGTAGTTTCAATGCCTTCTTTAACTTCTACTTCTTCAGTAACTGTTTTGTCATTTTCATCTTTATACTTTACTTTTATTTCATTTGCTTTTAATGAATCATCTACTTTTGCTACCGCATCTATAGTTACTTCTTCTAATTTATTTACCTCTAATTTTTCTTCTAATAAAGTTTTTCCAGATTTTTCGAAGTTGTTGTCATCTCCAAATGTTTTTTGTGTTACTGTTTCTGCATCTAAAGTGTTGTCAACCATTACAGCTACTGCTCCTCTGTCAGCAGATCCATTAGTAACTCTAACTCCATCAGTTATATCTTCTTCAGCAGCTTTTCCTATGTAGTTTGATGGCCAAGTTCCTTTTAAGAACTCATCTTTGTATCCTAACGCTCTAACAAGCATAGTTACAGCTTCTGCATAAGATACTTCTTTTTCTGGTTTGAATGTTCCATCTGCATATCCTTTGATTAATCCTTGACCTGTAGCAACAGCTATATATCCTGATGCCCAGTGATTAGCATCAACGTCAGCAAATGAAGTAGTTGATTGTCCTACTACTCCTCCAAGTCCTAATGCTTCAACTAATATTTTAGCGAATTGTGCTCTTGTTACCATCATTTCTTCATGGTATTTTCCATCTTCCATTCCGTTGATGATTCCAAATGCACTTAATCTTTCAACAGCTTCTACAACGTTTTTGTTTTCAATTCCTTCAGTTAAATTTCCTGCAGCAAAAGCAGTTCCCATTGTACCGAATGCTAAAGCACCAGCTAATGCAACAGAAAGAACTTTTTTAGTATTCTTCATATTATCCTTTCCTCCTCAATAACAATATGTATTTTATTAACTAGCCTTACCTTTATAGGTAATAATTGGCCTAGTTTATTACATATGGAAATTATATCATTGTAATATTTTCTAGTCAACAAGTTGAAATAGTTTTGTAATGAATTTGTAATATTTCATCGTTATTGCTAAAATTTTGTGAGTTGACCATGTTTTTCCTTACAACACTTATTATATTCTATAATATGGCAAATGTGTATTACAGAATTGTTACAAATATGTTAAAAAATTATTTCACTGATGCTTTGATAAATTCTCTAAATAGAGGTTGTGGTCTTGTTGGTCTTGACTTGAACTCTGGATGGAATTGTCCTGCTACAAACCATGGATGATCTTTTAGCTCTACTATCTCAACTAATCTTTCATCTGGTGATATTCCTGATATTACAAGTCCTGCTTTTGTAAGTACATCTCTGTATTCGTTATTAAACTCATATCTATGTCTATGTCTTTCATATACTAAAGCTTCACCATAAGCTTCATATGCTTTAGTTCCTTCATATATTTTGCATGGGTATACTCCAAGTCTCATTGTTCCGCCCATTTCTTCTATATCTTCCTGCTCTGCCATTAAATCTATAACAGGGTATTGAGTTTCTGGATTTAGTTCTGATGAGTGAGCATCCTTCATACCTACAACATGTCTAGCAAATTCAACTACTGAAAGCTGCATTCCAAGACATATTCCAAGGAAAGGTACTTTGTTTTCTCTAGCATATTTTATAGCAGATATTTTTCCTTCTATTCCTCTATCTCCAAATCCACCAGGAACTAATATTCCATCTGCATTTTTTAATATTTCTTTTGCATTATCATCATTTACATCTTCAGAATTTATCCAATCTATTTCTACCTTTACATCATTATATATTCCTGCATGCTTTAACGATTCAGCTACAGATATGTACGCATCTTGAAGCTCTACGTATTTACCAACAAGTGCTATTTTAACGGTTTTCTTAAGATTTTTTTCTTTTTCTACTATTTCTATCCAATCTTTTAAGTCATGATCTTTTGCATTAAGCTTTAAATTATTAACTACTATTTGATCTAATCCTTCTTCTTTAAGCATTAGAGGTACGCTGTATAAAGTTTCGGCATCTAAATTTTGAATAACATGATCTGGCTTTACATTACAGAAAAGTCCTATTTTTTTCTTCATATCCTCCGATAAAGGCTTTTCTGATCTACAAACTAATACATCCGGTTGAATACCTATACTTCTAAGCTCTTTTACTGAGTGTTGAGTTGGCTTTGTTTTTAGTTCTCCTGATTTTGCAAGGTATGGTACTAGTGTTACATGAATGTACATTACATTTTCTTCACCAGCATCATATTTAACTTGTCTTATAGCTTCAAGGAATGGAAGTGATTCTATATCTCCTACTGTTCCTCCTATTTCTGTTATAACTACATCGAAGTTTCCTTCTTTCCCTACTCTATATACTCTGTCTTTTATAGCATTAGTTATATGAGGTATAACCTGAACTGTTGCTCCCAGATAGTCTCCTCTTCTTTCTTTATTAAGTACTGACCAATATATTTTACCAGTAGTTACACTTGAGTTTTTAGAAAGATTTATATCTACGAATCTTTCATAGTGTCCAAGATCTAGATCTGTTTCTGCTCCATCCTCTGTTACAAATACTTCTCCATGCTGATAAGGAGACATAGTACCTGGGTCTATATTGATATATGGGTCGAACTTTTGAATAGTAACATTAAGTCCTCTCGATTTTAAAAGTCTTCCTAAAGATGCTGCTGTTATTCCTTTACCAAGTGATGATACAACCCCACCTGTAATAAATATGTACTTAGTAGCCATAATATTCCTCCTTTTACCTTTTGTCTTAAGTATTTCCTTTTCTTCCATTTTAATAAGTCTTTTTTACTAACAACTACATTGTGTGTATGTAAAATATGAGTGAATGCTTATAACTATTTTGTAAAAAAACTTGCTAAACGTATGGAAGCTTCAATGTTTGAGCGTTAGTGAGTTTTGAAGCTTTAGGATTTATTTATGGAGTGCAGCTTAGTTTTTTCAAAATAGTTATTGCAGTAACGTTATTTTACATACACACAGCTTTTTCACCCTTTTTACTCAAAAAAAGGGGTAGGTCACCCTAGGAAAGGGCGACCTACCATTTATTGATGGAGCCACCCTTCCGGGTAAGGCTCTGTACTTTTCAATTTACAATAACTATGCTATTTTATCACTATTTACTTAGTATTTCAATAGCTTTTTTTAGTTGATTATCCATTTCATCAGAAAGCATAAATTCTGTAAATTTTTCATTTAACTTTTTAAGTGTTGTAATATCTGCTGTTCCATAAGGATATAACTTGTTATCACTTTGGAAACTTTTCACTGCATCAAATGTAGAATCTAAAAACATTCCTTTATTATCAGTTATTTTATATCCTAAAATATTTAATCTTTGTTGAAGTGCTAAAACATCAAGTCCTGCATCATTTTTAGATAGTTTTTTATCAGTAGTTAAGGTTATCAATTCATCCTTATTTATATCATTAGAATATCTAGGTGCTTCAATATCAGGAGTAAGTCCTGTTCCATTTATAGTTCTATCTGATGGAAGATAGTATTTTGCTATTGTTAGCTTTATACTTTCTCCATTTTTTAAATTTAATACTGTTTGAACTGTTCCTTTTCCATAGCTTTTCTTTCCTATAAGTGTTCCAGATTTAGTATCTTGTATAGCTCCTGCTAGTATTTCAGATGCTGAAGCTGAACCATTATCAATTAACACTGCAACCTTTTCAAATGCAATTTCTCCTTTTGATTTGTATTCAGTAGTATTTCCTTTTTTATCTTTTATGCTTACTACTTTTCCTTTTGGAACAAAATACTTTGATACTTCTACTACATCTCTAAGCCCTCCACCAGGATTGCCTCTTAAATCTAAAACTAATCTTTTAACTCCTTCTTTTTTTAGACTCTTTACTGCACTTTCTACTCCTTCAACTACGTTTGAATTAAATTCAGATATTTTAAGATATCCTAAATCACCTTTTATAACTTTATGTTTTACAGGGTTTATTTTTATTTCATCTCTTATAATTGTTACATCAAATTTATTTCCATCTCTTTCTATAGTAAGAGTAACCTCTGTTCCTTTATCTCCTTTTATCATATTTACAACAGGTCCTACTTCTTTAACTTCTCCAAATTCTTTATTGTCTACTGCTGTAATTATATCCCCTGGCATAATACCTGCTTTTTTAGCTGGAGAACCATCTAATGGTTCTATTATTTTTACTTTTCCATCTCTTAGCCCTATTAAAGCACCTATTCCATACATTTTTCCTTGTACTTCTTCAGTAAAGCCTTTATTTTCTTTTTTATTCATATAGATACTGTGCTTGTCTAGTTTTTCAAACATACCCTGTATAGCCCCATCATAAAGCTCATCTTCAGTAATTTCATCTGCGTAATTGTTCATTATGTAATTTTTCACAGCATTAAAAAATTCTTCATTTTTAGCAAACTCTTCTCCAAATGCAGTATTTGAAAATAATAGTATAGTTATAAATAAAGATGCTAAAGTTTTTTTGAATATTTTCATACGTCAAACCCTCTTTCCATTTATTAGATGTAAAAATAATACAAAATACCCTTTCATTATAGCACACTTTTGATGTATCCTAATATATATAACGAATATTGGAGGTGTATTATGAAGAGGAAAATATTAGCCTTATCACTTATAATTCTTTTATTTTTAAGTGGCTTTGCATTCGGAAGTGGCTATAACAAGAAAATAACTGCATATTTTTATAATATTAAGGTATCACTTAACGGAAAATCTATTGACTTCGCTAATGAACCTTTTATTTATGAAGATACAACTTATGTTCCTTTAAGAGATATATCAGAAAGTCTAGGTGTAAATGTTTATTGGGATAATCAAAGTAAAACTATTTATATGCACAGTGATGATACGAGCTATAGCAATAACAAATATGAACTAGAAATACTAAAAAGTCAATTAAGAGAAAAAGAAAAAGAGATTGAAAAGCTTAAAGATGATGATGACGATAATTTAGAAGATTTAGAGGATGAGCTTGAAGATGATTACGATGAATATACTAAAGGAAACAAAGATTTAGAGTTTACATATTCATTAAGCCAGCTTTCTAATGATAATATAAGAGTTAAAATGTACGGAGATTTTGATAGAAAATCTTCTGCTTGGGATGATAGAGACAATTCTGAATTTAGAGATTTCATAGAGGATATTTGTGATGAAATAAGAAAAGAGTTTAGAGAAGATATAGAAGTTATAGTTTATGATGAAGATAAAGACAGATGTGCTGAATATAAATATGATTATAGTGATAAGGATCTTGAAAAAAAATATGAGTATTAATGGTTTATTTTACAAAAATAGGTTTATATCATTTTAGATATAAACCTATTTTTATTAATATTAAAGATTCTAGTGAGTATATATAACTAGTGTGTTTCTTTATACAATTTATCTATATCTTCCTTTGATAATCCTGTCGCATTTAATATTTGTTCAGTATCCATATCCATTAATATTAGTTTTTTTGCTATATCTATTTTAGCTTTTTCTTCTCCTATTTTTTTTCCTTTTTTAATTCCTTTTTCCATTGCATTTTCCATTCTACTAATTCTGTCATGTAATGCTTTTTCTCTCGCTTCGTAAATTTCTCTCATTTTAGGATCACTACTTAGATATTCAAGTCTTTTTTCTGCTCTTTTGATATCAGCATCCATGGCAATCAGCTCCTTTAATTCTTCTTCACTTATATCTTGGTTAAAGAATGTAAGCCACCTTTGAAGCTTATCTTCCTTTAGATTTTTATTAGGAAGTTCTCTAAATTTTGGTATTTCTATGAAATGTATTTCTACTAAATCCGTTAACATATAGTCTTTAATTTCATCTTCCCATAAATGAAATTTTGAGTGGAATTTGTCTATTTCTAAATATTTAAAATCTAATATATTTATGGTTATTACTTTATTTAACTTATTATAGTTTTGTCCTTTTTTTAGTTCTTTACTATAAAGTCTTGACCAATAAAATAAAGTTCTTTTTTCCATATTATGCTCATCTGTTAATTGTACTTCTATATCTATTTGAGTTCCATCTTTAGTTTTTGCTCTTACATCCAATATTCCTTCTTTATCATCTATCATTTCTCTAGTTAAATCTTTATTATCTAATATTTCAACACTTACAAGTCTTTCTCTATCTTTTTTGTCTAATACAGAATTAAGAAATGCTATTAGATTATCTTTTACTTCATTTTCACCAAATAGTTTCTTAAATACAAAGTCGTTTAGAGGTTTAAATCTCTCCATTTAAAATCACCTCACAATCATTTATACTTATATTATATCATAGTAAGTATATAATATTTTAGATATTTGTTTTTAATTAGAAGGGAGGCTTTACTTTGGATTATAATGAGCTTAATTTAAATGGTGATGATAATATAATAAGAACATTGTTTTTTACTGATGTTCATATTAGCGGAAGAAATCCTCGAGCTAGAAAAGATAATTTTTTAGATACTGTTCTTGATAAATTAAATCAAATAGTAGCTTTATCAGTTCAAAAAAAATGTGACTTTGTATTATTTGGTGGAGATTTATTTGACAGTCCTAGTATTTCTAATGCTGTTGCAGGAAAAACAGCTAAGGTATTTAGAAATTTTAATAGAGTTATAGGTATTGCAGGAAATCACGATTTATTTGGAAATAATATAGAAAATATAAAAGCTACTCAATTAGGTTTGTTTGAAAAAGCAGGGCTTATAGATCTTTTGTACAAAGGAGAAAGGCTTATTGTTAATAAAAATGATTTAAAGCTTCAAATAACAGGTACTCCATCTCACTTTGGAATAGATGAGGAAAATATAGAAGATGATTATGTTGTAACTGAAGTTGAAGAAAATGTAGACAAGTCTATTCATATTATCCATGGCATGCTTATGGAAAAGCAAATAAATCCTCATATGAAGATAGTAACAATAGATGAAGTATCTCACACTAAAGCTGACCTTACACTAACAGGTCACTATCACAGAGGCTTTAGTCCTATAAATATAGATAAAAAATTCTTTGCAAATCCAGGATCGCTCTCTAGAGTATCGGCAGATATAGGTGAAATTAATAGAAGGGTTGGAGTATTATATATAGAAATATCTAAATATGATATAAAGCTAGAATTCATACCTTTAAAGCAAGAAGTAGGAGAAAATGTATTAGATAGATCTCATATAGAAAAAAATCAATACAAGGAAATCAAAATAGAAGAATTTATGAGAGAAATAAAAGTAGCTTCTACAATTGAATCAACAGATATTAAAAACATAGTAAGAAAAATAGCTGATAATAAGGAGCTTAATAAAAAAGTTATAGATTATGCTTTAACTAAGCTTTCAAAGGCTGAGGAAAATCTTTTAGAAGAATAAAGGTGATACCATGAAATATATAAAAGAAATAAATATAAAAAACTTTCAAAGCCATAAAAATACTAATTTAGAATTTGTAAATGGTCTTAATACAATAATAGGAGAATCTGATAAAGGTAAATCAGCAGTAATTAGAGCTATAAAGTGGGTTCTTTTAAATGAACCTCAAGGGAATGGTATGGTAAGACAGGGAACTAATGAATGCAGTGTAACACTTGTTCTTAATGATAATACCAAAATAACTAGAATAAAAAAACTAAGCGGAAAAAAGAAGATAACATCAAAAAATATATATAAAATAGAGTATCCTGATGGAACTATCTCTGAAAATGAAAATTTTGGAGTTGATTCTGTTCCTGAAGTATTAAATGCTTGTGGAATAAAAATTTTAAGAATAGATAAAGATTTAACTGAAACTCCAAACTTTTTATTTCAGCTAGAAGCTCCTTTTTTAATATCCTCAAATGGTTCTGCTCGTTCTAAAACAATAGGAAAACTTATAAATGCAAATTTATTTGACTCTGCTATACGAGATATAAAAAATGATATTTTGGATATAGGAAGAAAAACAAAGGAAAAATCAAATGAATATGATATATTAAATGAACAGCTAAAACAATATGAAGATATTGAAGAAGAAGAAAAAAAATTAAAGGAAATAGAAAAGTTAATAAACTCATACGAACATATAGAAAAAAATATAGAAAAGCTAAAAAAATATATCACTTCCTTTGAATATATAAAAAACGAAAAAATAAAATGTAAAAATACTATAGATTCTTTAGTTAATATAGAAAAAAGCGAATTATATCTAAAGGACTTAGAGCTAAAATACAGAGAAAATAAAGATTTAAACAGAATAAATATAAGCTTAAATAATATCTCTAAAAATAAACAAGAATTAAAAAATATAATAAATAAGCTTGAAAATATATATGAAACTGAAAATATTTATAAAGTTTTAAGCAATAATATTGATATTTTAAATAAAATATTAAATCTAAAAAATAAAATCAATAGTCTAAATAAACAAAAAATATTATTAAACAAAACAATAGATAACCTTAAAAATATTAATAATGCAAATGATTTATATATAAATCTTGAAAATACTAATAAAAAGATAGATGTATTAAGTAAATTAAACAAGGAAACAAGTTTAATTAAGAATGAAAAAAACAAACTTAAAAACCAGATTGCAAGTTTACCAGATTTTAATGATTTAGATAACCTGTATAATAAATATATGGATATACAATCTAAAATAGAAAAACTAAAAGAAGTTAATAAAAACTATAAAGATACTAAAGAAAGAATAATAAAAGGTAAAAACTATATTAAAACAATAAATAACGAACTGTTATCATGCTCTAAGTCTTATTCTGATATGCTAAAGAGCATGGGCAAATGCCCTACTTGTTTTGGTGATATAGATAATAAAACAATAGAAAATATAATTTCAAATTTATAAATTAAAAGGAGGATACTAACATGAATGAAAAGCAACTTCAAGAGCTTAAAGATAAAATAGAAAAAGGCAAAATGACTAAATACAAAGCAGAAACTAGATTAGAAGAGCTTGAAAAACAAGAAAAAGTTCTAAAGGAAGAAATAATAAATCTTGGATATGATCCTGAAAAATTAGATGAAATCATACAAAAGCTTGAAAGTGAAAAGCAAGATTTAATAAATCAAATAAACGAAATGCTTCCAAATAATATTCCTACAATTTAGGAGCTGATATTATGAATCTAAATGAAATAAAAAATAGATATGCATCTTTTAGAGATTATATAGTATATAAAAAAACTATAAAAAATAAAATAGAAGAAGATATAAAAAGAATAGAAAATGAGATAGATAACTTAAAAATCCAGGAAGATACTTTTACTAAAGCTAAAATATTACTTGAAGAAAGTTCAATGTATGCTCGTGAGCAGATAAAATATCAATTCGAAGTTATGGTAACTAAAGCTTTACAATTTGTAACAGGAGAAAATATAGAATTCAAAATTGAATTTGAACAAAAAAGGGGTCGCCCTGAAGCTTCCTTTTATGTAGTAACTAAGCTAGATGATGATAGTGAAGTTAAAAACAATCCAGAAGAAAGCCGTGGCGGAGGAATTATTGATATTATTTCTTTAACTCTTAAATATTGTATGCTTCAAACTCACAATCCACCTATTGAAGGGCCATTTATATTAGATGAGCCTGCAAAGCATGTTTCTGAGGAGTATATAGTTAATGTTGGCAAATTTTTAAAAGAAATAAATACAGCATTTAATAGGCAAATTATAATGGTAACTCACAACACACATCTTTCAGAGATATCTGACAAAAGATATTTAGTTACTATGGAAAATGGAATATCTAATGCTACGGAGTATAATATTGAGTAAAAAAATTCGCTTCATGCTATCGCATGGCTCATGTCGCCAACGAGTCCTAACGGACTCCGTTGCTCAAAATAGTTGATATTGTAGTACTTTTAGTAATGTTATCCACAAGTTGAAAAATTTATAATATCCTATAGAGTAAAAAA
>NZ_FRAE01000003.1 GCF_900142235.1 Tepidibacter formicigenes DSM 15518
AAGTCGCGAGGCCAAGCTAATCCCTTAAAGCTAGTCTCAGTTCGGATTGCAGGCTGAAACTCGCCTGCATGAAGCTGGAGTTGCTAGTAATCGCGAATCAGAATGTCGCGGTGAATGCGTTCCCGGGTCTTGTACACACCGCCCGTCACACCATGGGAGTCGGGGGCGCCCGAAGTCGGGTATCCAACCATTAGG
>NZ_FRAE01000079.1 GCF_900142235.1 Tepidibacter formicigenes DSM 15518
TATTAGCATACCTTTCGGTATGTTATCCATGTGTATAGGGCAGGTTACCCACGCGTTACTCACCCGTCCGCCGCTAGGATCAAAGAGCAAGCTCTTATCTCCTCGCTCGACTTGCATGTGTTAGGCACGCCGCCAGCGTTCATCCTGAGCCAGGATCAAACTCTCAAAACAAACTTAATTTACTCAAAATAAACTTGGCTTCATATTTTATATCCAGAATCACGTGGTGTGATTCATTATGACCTACTGTTTAATTTTCAAAGTTCAATTTGTTTTTTCCTCTTGTCGAGGACAAGTAATAATATATCACCTTCATTTAATTATGTCAACACTTTTTTTTGAAAAATTTCTTGTAAATAAATTCCTGAATTTAATATTTTAATAATATCATACTAAAAAATAAAACTTTAATTATTTGATTTATTAATAAAATAATAATTTTTATGGAGGTATTTTTATGAGTAATAAAAAACTTGTTCCAGAAGCAAGAGAAGCTTTAAATCAAATGAAGCTTGAAATAGCTAATGAACTAGGCATTCAAAATTCATCAAATATAAATAAGGGAGATTTAAGTTCTAGAGAAAATGGATATTCAGGAGGCTCTGTAGGAGGGCATATGACTAGAAAATTAATTGAAATAGCAGAAAAAAAGTTAGCTAAAAAACAGCATTAAAATCTCCTTTTAATGCTGTTTTCTAATTTATGTATGCTTAATTAACTATCAATCCTACTTTTATTTCTCTATTGTATTTGATAGTAGTAATATAATTATTGTATCAAAAGTTGATTATTCAAAACATAAAACTTTACTCATTCTATCTTCTCCTAATAATGTATTTTTAAAAATATTTCTTGTTCCTTCTAAAAAAAGCATAGGATTTTTAAGCGCTGGACTATAATGAGTAAGCCACAATTCCTTAACATTTCCTTTTTTAGCAAGTAGGGCGGCTTCCGAAAAAAGCATATGCTTATTTGCCATGGCCTTATCTATACTTTCATATTCTCCATACATACCTTCACAAATAAAAAGATCTGCTTCATTAATAAAATCTACTAAACGTTCTGTAGGTCTAGTATCTGTACAATAAGAAATTTTTAATCCTTTTCTTTCTTCTCCAAGAACCATATCTGGAGTAAATATCTTACCTTCAAAAATAACTTTTTCACCTTTATGAAGCCTATTCCATAAAAACATTGGTATATTCTGATTCTTTGCTCTATCTGGATCAAACTTTCTTTTTCTTTTTATTTCTATAGTATAGGCAATACAGGGAATTGTATGATCTACACCAATAGTATGTACATAAAAATCTCCTACTCTTTCTACTATTTCTTCTTCACTAGGTATTTCTAATAGTCTAAGTTCAAAAGGAAGATTAGGTGATATAATAGTTAGCCCTTTTATAACCTCCAAAAGTCCTTTTGGACCTATTATTGTCAAAGGCTCTGTTCTTCCTGAATTTCCTATAGTCAGTAAAAGACCTGGAATTCCTGCTATATGATCTGCATGATAATGAGTAAAGCATATCGATTCAATTGCTTTAAATCCCCATTTAAGAATTTTTAAACTAACTTGTGTTCCTTCTCCACAATCGACAAGTATCATTTTTCCATTATATGAAATAATCATTGATGTTAAATATCTATTTGGTAGAGGCATCATTCCTCCACATCCAAGTAAAGAAACGTTAATCATTTTTCACTCCCCTTTATAACTATTTTTTTAAAGAATATATACTTATTATTTTATTCTATATTTTTTCCAAGAGTATTTTTTATATAAGTATGAAAAACTATTAAAAAGGAGGGATACTTTATGAAAGCTAAAAATCCTAAAGAAATAATAGAAGATACTTATGATACAACAAAATATAAAGCTCCTGAAAGACCATTAACAGGATTTGTTATGCCACTTAATATGAAAAGAGATTTTGATTATATTGACCCTATGAGATTTTCTGAATATAGGCCTTTTATACCAGATGATGAAGATGCTAACAAAGAGGAATTAAGAAAAAAAACAAGATAGTGCAAATTCTGCACTATCTTAATTTTTTCATTACCGTTATTGAATTTAAAATAAATATTAAAAAATATATTTTTACTCAATCTTAAACTTATTTACCTCATTCATTAATGTATCTGCTAAATTTTTAAGTTCATCTGAACTTTCAGCCATACTTTCAATAGTGGCAAGTGTCTGCTCTGTACTTGCTGAAACCTCTTCTGTAGAAGCAGAAGTTTCTTGGGCTGATGCTGATATACTTGTTATAGTAGTTACTATTTCCTCTTTATTCTCAAGCATATCCTTATTTAAGTTTTGAATATTTTCCATATCCATAGATACATCTAATATAGATTTTGATATTTTATTAAATATATCCTTTGTCTTAATAACTGACTCTTCCTGAGATAATAAAGTATTGTTAGTATTTTTTATACTTTCTACTGAAGTTTTTGATTTTTCTTGTATTTTATTTATAAGCTCACTTATTTTATATGATGCATTGGTAGTATCTTCTGAAAGTTTTCTAATTTCATCAGCAACTACTGCAAATCCCTTTCCAGCTTCTCCTGCTCTTGCTGCTTCAATAGATGCATTTAGTGCTAAAAGATTTGTTTGGCTTGCTATATTATTAATAGCTTCTATTATATTTCCTATTTCTTTAGAGCTTTCTTCCATTTCTTTTATTGCTAAATTAAGCTCTTCACTATTTTGCAAAGTTTCCTTAGTCTTATCAGTTAAATCCTGTACTATATTTATACCATTTTTATTAAGATTTATAGCTTCATCAAATTTAGAACTTATGTTATCTATAGCATTTGATATTAATTCTATACTATTAGCTAACTCATCTGCCTTTTGTATTCCTACTTCTGTATCTTTTGCTTGTTCATTATTGGCATTTGCTATTTCTTCAATAGCTTTAGCTATCTCACTTATAGAAAATTTAGTTGTATCAGATATTTCTTTTAAATTATTTGAGCTTTCATATACAGAACTAGCAGATTCTTTTATTTCATTTAATAGAATTTTAATATTATTTATCATTCCATTAAATTCACTTCCTATTTTTCCAAACTCATATTTAGAATTTATATTAATCTTATTTCTAAAATCCCCCTTAGTGGCAGTACTTATTCCTTGTTCTAAATCTTTGAGTGGTATTGTTATCATTCTTGTTATTATAACAGCTAAAACTAATGCAACTACAATGCATATTATTAAAATAAGAATACTTGTAAATTTTATAGAACTTACTTCATCATTGATTTCATCTTTATTGAAATTCAATACAATTTTCCACCCAGTTCTTTCATTAGTTAAATAATATATATAGCTTCCATCAATATTTATACTTTCTTCTTTTTTGGATATAAACTTTTTAGTTTTTTCATCTAATTCTTGCCCTATAAGTTTTTCATCAGGATGTGATATTACCTTTCCGTCACTACTAACTATAAATATGTACCCTGTTTTTCCTAAAGTTATATTTTTATATTTTTGTGAAAATTCATCTAAGCTTATATCAATACCTACAACACCTATAACTTTTCCATTTGAATCAGATACTGTTTTAGAAATTGTAAAATTAAGCTTATTAGTACTTGCATCTATGTACGGTTCTGTATATATAACTTTTCCAGGGTTGCTTACCGCATCTTTATACCAAATCCTAGATGTTGGATCATAGGAGCTATTATCTGACATTGGATTGTTAGAATCTGCAAACATTCTTTTATGTTTAGTTCCTATATATGCTGAAAGTATTTTAGGATTACTTTTAAGAATATCATCTAAAATTCCTTTTGTAATATACTCTATTTGTTCTTTATTAGATATTTTTCCTTCAACAATCCCTTCTTCTATTTTTACTAAATCTATAAAATTTTGATTATTAGATATAATGTTTAAAGTACTTTCAAGCCCTTCAAAAAATTCCTCTAAATTTAAATTCATTTCTTCTGCCATTTCCTTTGAGCCTTTATTGACTCTTTCATTAAGTACACTATAAGCTTTATTATAAGATATAAAAGATAAGATAATAAGTGGAATTAAAATTCCTATAATAAGCATAGGGACTATTACTTTTTTTATAGAAACTTCATTTTCTTTTGTTTTTGATATTTTACTCATGAATCACCCTCCTTTATAAAATCATATTTTATATAAATACTTATACAACCTTCTATATTATACCAAAATTTAGTAGTTGCATTAAATATTTTTCTACATTTTTTTAGTTTTTTCTACATAACCGTTTTACACATAAGGCCTGTAGGGCAAACAACTAATACAAATATCAAAAGTCCACCTAGTCAAAATACTATGAATATTATTAATACTAAAATTTTTTAATAATTTAGATTAATTATATATATTTTTTGGTTAAACTATAAATACTTATTTTTATAGGATGTAAAATAGATTGCTATTATTATGTCAATATTTATGTCACTACCTATAATGTTTATATATTCAAGACTATGTTATCTATTCCCAGAAAAAAACATATTAGATATTTCAGAAATTTGTTTTGGAAAATTTGTAGGAAAAATGTTAGCAGCATTTGTAAAAATAAGTATACTTTTATTAGCTACTTGTAAATCAGTATCTCAATTATTCAATTACAAAGATTATAGATTTATAGTAACTCCTATTGCTCTACTCTCTCTTATTTTTTCTCATATTATGGTTGATAGTATAAAAGAATATTGGAAATGGACAGACAAAGCATGATATTTTTTTGCTGAAATAAAAAGTCTTCATTCTAAATATTCCCTCTCTCAGTTTGTCAACAGTATGAAATTTTTTATTAATCATTATTATTTTTTTTAAATATTTTCATAAAAAGTTCAATATCAATTACTAATATACCACTTATTATGAATAAACTCCCTAAGATTAATATTAAGTTTAACTCTTCATTTAATAAGATAAAAGATAAAAACAAAGTAAAAAAAGGTATTAGCTTCAAAATTGCTCCTATTTTCCAAGATTCTATTAGTTTTGAAGCTTTTGCAAGTAAAATATATGCCAAGTAAAAATTACTAACAGCATATACCATCCACCAAATATCTAATAATTTTATTGAACTTATAATTATATTTATATCTTTGTATGCAATAAAACTAGAAATCATTAATACAGGAAGTGCTCCTGCAAGTCTTAACCAGGTCAATTCTAGTGCGTTAAATTCTTCATTCATTAATCTATTACCTATAATTGCAACTCCAAATAAAAATCCTCCCACAGCTACACAAATTGATGATGTAGAAAATGAAATTTCATTTATATTTGAAAAATCAATTGATAAAGATAATGCCCCAATTAACGTTAAACATATTCCTATCCAGTGATTTAATTTTATTTTTTCTTTTAATAAAATTACTCCAAGAATTATACAAGCAACTATATCTAGCTGTATTAAAAATCCACCAGTTGATGCGTTAACTTTTTGAAGTCCAGTTATAGCTAAAAATAAAGCAAGACCTGTACCAAGAGGTCCTAAAAAAACGAAACCTAGCCCATGCTTTTTTAATGAAAATTTTTTAAAATCATTTTGTTTTGTTATAAGTATATGTATTGTCATAAGTATAAATCCTAATAATATACTATATGTTGAAATCATTAATGGAGATAAATTAGAATTTAAAAATTTTAGCAAAACAACCCCTGCTCCTAGTAAAAAGGCTGCTATTAAAGCATATATATTTCCTAAATTCATTCAATCACCTCATTTTATAGAATAACTTTTAAAATTATAACATATAAGAAAAGCTTTTCCAATAAATATTATATAGAGAAATTATAAAAACTTTATAATTAAAGAAAAAAAGTTGTTATAGATTTTGTTTTTTTGTATCATTATGTGTTATATTATTATATATAACTATAAAAAATTTTTAGGAGTGTGTGTATGTCTAGCAAATTTGAAATTAATAATATTGTTGAAGGTACTGTAACAGATATTAAGCCTTTTGGTGCTTTTATAGCACTAGATGAAAAAACCAAAGGATTAGTTCATATTTCACAAATTAGTCATAATTTTATAAATGATATAAATGAACATATTTCCGTTGGTGACAAGGTAAAAGTTAAAATAATTGGTATTGATGAAAGTTCTAAAAAAATTTCTCTTTCAATCAAAGCAACAACACCTAATAATTCTAACTACAAAAATAGAGATACGTCTAAAAATAGAGATGTATCTAAACATAAATCTCAACCAAAATTTAAACAACCAAGTTCTCTTGAAGATAAATTAAAAGATTGGTTAAAAGAATCAGATGAGCGCCAATCAGTTTTAAACAAGCGTAACAAAAGAAGATAGTTTTTAAATTTATTAAACAAAAGAGTAAAAGGAAAGTATGAGAATGTGCAAACTACGCACAACCTCATACTTTTTTATTTCATTTTGCTAAGGATGTGTCAAGATGATTTTAATCATTTTGATACATCCCTTTTTATTTTTTATATATTATTCGATAAAATAATTGTCTAGAGAAACATAATCTATATTTTCATTATTTTTCTTTATATTAATAGCTTTTAAAAATAAATTTGCTGTATCTATAGATGTAAATATTGGTATCTTTCTTTCTGTTGCTTTTTTTCTAAGCTTAAACCCTTGACTCTCAAAGCTATTTCCTTTTGTTGGAGTATTTATAACTATATTTATATAATTATTAAGTATCAGATTATTTAATTTGTCTAAATCTGCTTCTTCACATAAGACTTCATTATTATTTAAAAACTCACTAGTTCCTTTTGAACCATATAGTTTAAATCCTAATTCATAATATTTTTTTATAACTTCAAGTCCTTCTTTTTTGTCTATATCTTTTAATGATATATATATTCCTCCATTAGTTGGAATATCTATATTTACTGATCTAAACCCTTTATATACTGCTTTATCTAAATTCTTGTCTACTCCTAATACTTCTCCAGTTGATTTCATTTCAGGACTTAAATATATATCAACATTTGCAAGCTTTTCGCTTGAGAAAACAGGTATTTTTACTGCATATACATCTTTGTTTTCCATAAGCCCTATTCCATAATCAAGTTCTTTCAATTTCTTGCCAAGCATTGCTTCAACCGCTAATTTTACCATAGGAACTTGAGTTACTTTACTTAATATTGGTACGGTTCTTGATGCTCTTGGATTTACCTCTATTACATATACTTCTTTTCCATCATATACATACTGAATATTTACAAGTCCTACTATTTTAAAGGTTTTTGCTATTTTTTTAGTATAAGTAACTAGCTTTTCTATAGTTTCTTTATCTAAGCTTACAGTAGGATATATAGTTATACTATCTCCTGAGTGTACTCCTGTTTTTTCAACATGCTCCATTATTCCAGGTATTAATATATCTTCTCCATCACATATTGCATCTACTTCTATTTCTATTCCTTTCACATACTTATCTATTAATACAGGATATTCACTTGATATATTTACTGCTTCATACATATAATTTTCAAGTGCTCTATCATCATAAATCACCTGCATAGCTCTTCCCCCTATTACATATGAAGGTCTCACTATTACAGGGTATTCTAAGTTTTCAGCTGTATTAAAAGCATCTTTTAAGTTAGTTACTGCACATCCTTTAGGAGTTGGTATATTAAGATTTTTTAATATATTAGTAAGCTTTCCTCTATCTTCTGCTAAGTCTATGGATTCAAAGGATGTTCCTAATATATTTACTCCCTTTTCATAAAGCTTTTTAGTTAAGTTTATAGATGTTTGTCCTCCAAATTGTACTATAACCCCTTCTGGGTTTTCTTTATTTATAACATTCATTACATCATCTATATATAATGGGTCAAAATATAGCTTATCTGATGTATCAAAGTCTGTACTTACAGTTTCAGGATTGTTGTTTATAATAATAGATTCATATCCTTCTTCCTTTATTGCCCATACTCCATGGACACAGCAGTAGTCAAACTCTATACCTTACCCTATTCTTATAGGTCCTGATCCTAAAACTATTATCTTTTTATTATTTGATATTATATTTTCATCTTCTTCATCATAGCATGAGTAGTAGTATGGAGTGGTTGATTCAAATTCACCACTACATGTATCTACCATTTTATATACTGAACTTATTTTATTATCTTTTAATATTTTTTCAATTAATTTTTCCTCAATTCCTGAAATTTCATATATGTCCTTATTAGTGAATCCCATGGCTTTAGCTTCATGTAATAATTCTTTATCTAGATTTTCATTTTCAAGTCTATTCTCCATTTTCACTATATCATTAATTCCATGTAAGAACCACTTATCTATCTTAGTTAATTCATAGATACTATCTATATCAGTTCCTAATCTTAAAGCATGAGCTATAGCAAATATTTTTTCATCATCACTCATTTTTATTTTTTCAATTATATCATCTTTATTCATACTCATAATATGAGGAAGTCTTAGCCCTGTGAATTTTCCTTCAAGACAGCTTACTGCCTTTAATAAAGCATTTTCAAAGCTTCTACTTATAGCCATAACTTCTCCTGTTGCCTTCATTTGAGTTCCAAGTTTTTTATCTGCTTTATTAAATTTATCAAAAGGCCATTTAGGTATTTTTACTACTACATAATCAAGACTTGGCTCAAAGAATGCACTAGACTTTTTAGTTACATAGTTTTTAAGTTCATCAATACTGTATCCTATCGCTATTTTTGCTACTATTTTTGCTATAGGATATCCTGCTGCTTTTGATGCTAGAGCACTTGATCTACTTACTCTAGGATTTACCTCTATTACAACATATCTATCACTATTTGGATCTAGTGCAAATTGAACATTACATCCACCTTCTATTTTAAGACTTCTTATTATATCTATAGAAGCAGTTCTAAGCATTTGATATTCTTTATCTCTCAACGTTTGAGATGGGGCAATAACTATACTATCTCCCGTATGAACACCTACAGGGTCTATATTTTCCATATTACATACAATAATGCAGTTATCCTTTTTATCTCTTATTACTTCATATTCTATTTCCTTCCACCCAGCTACACTTTGTTCTAAAAGTATTTGATTTATCGGACTGCTTTTTAGTCCATTTTCACAAATATTTAATAATTCTTCATAATTACTAGCAATACCTCCACCAGTTCCACCTAGTGTATAAGCTGGTCTTATTATTACAGGATATCCATAGTTTTCGACAAACTCTTTACATTCTTCAATGTTATTGGCTATTATACTCATAGGAACTGGCTGATTTATATCTATCATAAGCTTTTTAAATTCTTCCCTATCTTCAGCTTTTTTTATAGTATCACTATCTGTTCCTAAAAGTCTTACATTGAATTTATCAAGTATTCCTTTTTCCTTTAACTCCATGGCAAGATTGAGAGCAGTCTGCCCTCCAAATCCTGCAAGTATTCCATCTGGATTTTCTTTAACTATTATATTTTCTAAAGACTCTATATTAAGAGGTTCTATATATACTTTATCAGCAATATTCATATCAGTCATTATAGTTGCAGGGTTAGAATTAACAAGAACTGTTTTTATTCCTTCTTCCTTTATAGCTTTACAAGCTTGAGTTCCTGAGTAATCAAATTCTGCTGCTTGTCCTATAATAATAGGTCCTGATCCTATAATTATTACTTTTTTTATACTTTTATCTACTCCCATTACTTTTCTCCCCCTAACATAGAAATGAATTTATCAAATATATATGAAGAATCCTGTGGTCCAGGTGACCCTTCTGGATGATACTGAACAGAAAATACCGGAAGGTTTTTATGTCTCATTCCTTCTACTGTATTATCATTTAAATTTATATGAGTTACAATAAACTCTTTATCTTTTATACTATTTGCATCTACTGCATATCCATGGTTTTGACTTGTTATGAATGATCTATCTCTTTCTATATCATATACCCCATGGTTTCCTCCTCTATGTCCATACTTCATTTTGTAAGTATTTGCCCCAACTGCTAGTGCAATTATTTGATGACCTAGGCATATTCCCATAGTAGGTATATTCTTTATTAATTTTTTAGAAGTTTCTATAGCTTCTTTAACTTCTTTTGGATCTCCAGGTCCATTGCTTAAAAGTACTCCATCTGGATTTATACTCATTATCTCTTCATATGATGCATTGTATGGAAATATAGTTATATCGCATTCTCTTTGTTTTAAATTATTTATTATATTTTGTTTTACTCCAAAATCTATTAATGCTACCCTTAATCCATCACCAGGTATATTAATAATTTCTTTAGTGCTGACCTTCTTCATATAATCATCTTTTATTTCAGTTTTATCTAGAATATTCTTTAATTCATCAATAGATAAATTTTCACTGGATATCACACATTTTAAAACTCCAGAGTTTCTTATCTTTTTTGTTATACTTCTTGTATCAACTCCATAAATACCTACTATATCCATGCCTTTAAGCATATCATCAATATTTTTTTCACTCATATAATTGAAAGCTTGGTTAGAAATGTTTTTTACTATAAATCCTTTTGCATGTATTTTTGAAGATTCATTTTCTAAATTATTCACTCCATAATTGCCAATCAAAGGATAAGTCATATTTATTATTTGACCTGCATAAGAAGGGTCTGTAAGTATCTCTTGATACCCAGTCATTGAAGTGTTAAAAACAAGTTCTCCAACAGTAGTACCTATTTTTCCAAAGGCTTTTCCTTTGTAAATACTACCATCTTCTAAATATAAAATTGATTCCATTTTATCACTCCTAAAATTTATTTTTAAATTTTAGGTAATAAAATCATAACCACCCGTAAAACGGGTGGTTTGCTCTAACCCTATAAGGGCATATTACTTGCTGTGTCTTAAGACACACTGAATAGTCTGCCAACCGCTGATACTTTCACAGGCTACCCCTAAAGGGGGTATTTTATTTTTTCTTGCCTTTGTTTACTGGCTCACCCGTAAACGGGTCTATATATTCTTTCAGACTTATTTGATCACTTGCTATATCTTCTTGCAATTGATTTTTTATATATTCTTGTATTGCTTTTTTATTTCTTCCTACTGTATCGACATAGTATCCTTTGCACCAAAATTGTCTATT
>NZ_FRAE01000052.1 GCF_900142235.1 Tepidibacter formicigenes DSM 15518
ACGAAATAGAAAGAGGACAAGTTTTAGCTAAGCCTGGAACAATTAAGCCTCATACAAAATTCAAAGCAGAAATATACGTACTTAAGAAAGAAGAAGGAGGAAGACATACTCCATTCTTCGATGGATATAGACCACAATTTTATTTCAGAACAACAGATGTTACAGGAGCAATCAAGTTAGCAGAAGGAACAGAAATGATTATGCCAGGAGATAACACTTCAGTAACAGTTGAATTAATAGCACCAATAGCAATGGAAGAAGGACTAAGATTTGCTATACGTGAAGGTGGAAGAACAGTAGCATCTGGAGTAGTTGCATCTATAATAGAATAGTATAAAAAGAGAAGGATAATCTTCCTTCTCTTTTTTTTATTTCCGTTATGAATTTTAAAAAGTTTTGTGTATACAAATTTATAAAAAAAATTCAAAAAAAACCTTGAAAAATATATCTGTATGATATAAAATGTAGTAGTGTGTTTGAGAGATGCGATGAAGTAAAAGGTTGCTGCCCACCAGGTAATTTTTACAGAGTATGTCTGTATCTTAGAATCGGGCGACGTGATCCTACACTGTCTTTATTAATAATAGCAACACACCCGGGACAGTGTATCGGTGTCAAGTCGTACGTATAAATTTAACGTGCGATAAAGGAGGGAAATTTAAAATGGCTAAAAATGAAAAAATAAGAATTAGATTAAAATCATATGATCACAAGATATTAGATTTATCATCAGAAAAAATAGTTGAAACTGCAAAGAAAACTGGAGCTAAAGTTTCTGGACCAGTTCCACTACCAACTGAAAAGCAAGTTGTGACTATATTAAGAGCAGTTCATAAGTACAAAGATTCTAGAGAACAATTTGAAATAAGAACTCATAAAAGACTTATAGACATAACTAGCCCAACACCAAAAACTGTTGATTCTTTAATGAGATTAGATTTACCAGCAGGTGTTGATATCGAAATTAAATTATAATTAAGTTAGATGCTAAGATATGGATATAGATATACCTTATCTTAGAATGATTACAATAATGTAATCCGCTGTAAGATTATAGGAGGTGTAAAAAATGAAAGGAATTTTAGGAAGAAAAATTGGGATGACTCAAATTTTCACAGAGGAAGGAAACATTGTTCCAGTTACTGTGGTTGAAGCAGGACCTGTAGTAGTTACTCAAGTTAAAAACTTAGAAAATGATGGCTACAATGCTGTTCAAATAGGCTTTCAAGATGCTAAAGAGAAAGCTTTAAATAAGCCTCAAAAAGGACAATTTGAAAAAGCAGGAGTATCATTAAAGAAATATTTAAGAGAATTTAGAGTTGATAATGTAAGTGAATATACAGTTGGTCAAGAAATAAAAGCTGATATATTTACAGTAGGAGAAAAAGTTGATGTAACAGGAATCAGTAAAGGTAAGGGATTCCAAGGACCTATAAAAAGACATGGTCAAAGTAGAGGACCAGAAACTCATGGTTCTAGATATCACAGAAGACCAGGCTCAATGGGGGCGTGTGCTACACCAGGTAGAGTGTTTAAGGGCAAAAAGTTAGCTGGACACATGGGTGTAGATAAAGTAACTGTTCAAAATTTAGAAGTAGTAAGAGTTGATGCAGAGAAAAACTTAGTATTAGTTAAAGGTGCTATACCAGGAGCAAAAGGTTCATTAGTTACTATAAAAAAATCAGTAAAAGTGAGTAAGTAATTTAACCTTGAAGAAAGGAGGATGTAAAATGCCAAAAATAGATGTATTAAACATTAACGGTGAAAAGGTTGATGAGATAGTATTATCTGATAATATATTTGATGTAGAAGTTAATGAGCACGTTTTATATGAAGTTGTAAAAAATCAATTAGCGAATAAAAGACAAGGAACTCAATCTGCTAAAACTAGATCAGAAGTAAGAGGTGGAGGAAGAAAGCCTTGGAGACAAAAGGGAACAGGTAGAGCAAGACATGGTAGTATAAGATCTCCTCAATGGATAGGAGGCGGAACTGTATTTGCTCCAAAACCAAGAAGCTATAGATATACTTTACCTAAAAAAGTAAGAAGACTTGCTATGAAGTGTGCTTTATCTTCTAAAGTTCAAAATGGAGAATTAATAGTTTTAGATTCATTAAACATGGATGCTCCAAAAACTAAAGAATTTGCTAATATATTAGCAAACTTGAAAGTTAATAAAAAAGCTTTAGTAGTTTTAGGAGATAACAATAAGAATGTAATAAAGTCAGCTAGAAATATCCAAGGAGTTCAAACAGCTCTTGTTAATACTATAAACGTATACGATATATTAAAACATGACGCATTTATAATAACTAAAGATGCTGTTCAAAAAGTGGAGGAGGTGTACGCATAATGACTAATCCACACGATATAATTATAAAACCTGTTATAAGTGAACAAAGTATGGCTGATATGGCTGAAAAAAAATATACTTTTGTTGTTGATAAAAAAGCCAACAAAACAGAAATAAAAAAAGCTGTTGAAGCTGTATTTGGTGTTACAGTGGATAAAGTAAATACTTTAAATTATAGCGGAAAAGAAAAGAGAATGGGAAGAAACGTAGGAAGAACTGCTAGCTTTAAAAAAGCAGTTGTTAAATTAACTTCTGATAGCAAAGGAATAGAATTCTTTGAAGGAGTATAATAAGGAAATAGGCAAAAAAGGAGGGAAATAAGATGGCTATTAAAAAGTTTAAACCAACTTCTCCTGGTTTAAGACAAATGACGGTTTTAGTTTCTGATGAAATAACTAAAAAAGAACCGGAAAAATCATTACTTGTTTCTTTAAAGAAACATTCAGGAAGAAACGCTCAAGGTAAGATTACTGTTCGTCATAAAGGTGGCGGAGCAAAGAAGAAATATAGAATTATAGATTTTAAAAGAAATAAAGATGGTATTCCAGCAAAAGTAACTGCTATAGAGTACGATCCAAATAGATCAGCTAATATTGCATTACTTGCTTATGCTGATGGAGAAAAAAGATATATATTAGCACCAAACGGACTAAAGGTTGGAGAATCTGTAATGTCTGGAGAAAATGCAGAAATTAAAGTAGGCAATGCTTTAAGATTAAAAGATATTCCAGTTGGTACTTTAGTACACAATATCGAATTAAAAGCTGGAAAAGGTGGTCAAATGGTAAGATCAGCAGGAGCATCAGCTCAATTAATGGCTAAAGAAGGAAAACATGCTCTTTTAAGATTGCCATCTGGAGAAATGAGACTTGTTAATATTAATTGCAGAGCAACAATAGGACAAGTTGGAAACCTAGAGCATTTCAATGTTACTATAGGTAAAGCTGGTAGAAAGAGACATATGGGTATTAGACCAACAGTAAGAGGATCTGTTATGAACCCTTGCGATCACCCTCACGGTGGTGGAGAAGGTAGAGCTCCAATAGGTAGACCTTCACCAGTTACTCCTTGGGGTAAACCAGCACTTGGATATAAAACTCGTAAGAAAAATAAAGCTTCTGATAAATTAATAATATCAGGAAGAAAAAAATAATAAAGTTTCGCTAATGTGGAAAGGAGGAAAATAAATGGGAAGATCAACTAAAAAAGGGCCTTTTGTCCATGCACGTCTTTTAAAGAAAATCGAAGCTATGAATGAAGCTAATGATAAAAAAGTTATAAAAACTTGGTCAAGAGCGTCAACTATATTTCCACAAATGGTAGGACATACTATAGCAGTACATGATGGAAGAAAACATGTACCTGTTTATGTAACTGAAGATATGGTTGGACATAAATTAGGAGAATTTGTTCCTACAAGAACTTTTAAAGGACATAAAGATGACGAAAAGTCTTCTAAGAGAAAATAGTCCATTAAAAATGGAAGGAGGTAATTACCGTGGAAGCTAGGTCAATTGCAAAATTTGTACGTATATCACCAAGAAAAGCTGGTCAAGTTGCTGATCTTGTTAGAGGAAAAAATGCTAACGAAGCTTTAGCAATATTAAAATACACACCAAAAGCTGCGGCTCCAATGGTAGCTAAGGTAATAAAATCTGCTATGGCTAATGCCGAAAATAACTACAACATGGACGTAGATAAACTATATGTTGCGGAGATTTATGCTAATCAAGGACCTACAATGAAGAGATTCATGCCAAGAGCAATGGGTCGTGCTACTACTATCAGAAAAAGAACAAGCCATATAGGTGTAGTATTAAAAGAAAAGTAGACAAGGAGGGAAATAAATGGGTCAAAAGGTTAACCCACATGGCCTAAGGGTCGGGGTAATAAAGGACTGGGATTCAAGATGGTTTGCAAATAAGAAAGAATTTGGAA
Organism: Tepidibacter formicigenes DSM 15518; assembly: GCF_900142235.1. Lineage (GTDB taxonomy): Bacteria > Bacillota > Clostridia > Peptostreptococcales > Peptostreptococcaceae > Tepidibacter > Tepidibacter formicigenes. Next base: position 4,293 of record NZ_FRAE01000052.1, read on the forward strand.
ATCTTTTATTAGAAGATCACAATATTCGTAAATATTTAAAAAGCAAATTATATACATCTGGAATTTCTAAAATAGAAATAGAAAGAGCTGCTAATAAAGTAAAATTAAACTTAGCTGTTGCAAAACCTGGTATGGTAATAGGTAAAGGTGGAGCTGGAATAGAAGCTTTAAAAGCTGAAATTGAAAAAATGACTAAAAAGAATGTTTTAATAAACATCACTGAAGTTAAATCTCCTGAAAAAGATGCTCAATTAGTATCTGAAAATATAGCTTTAGCAATTGAAAGAAGAGTTTCTTTTAGAAGAGCTATGAAACAAGCTATTCAAAGAGCTATGAGAGCAGGAGCAAAAGGTATAAAAGTTTCTTCTTCTGGTAGACTTGGTGGAGCTGAAATGGCAAGAACAGAAGGATATAGTGAGGGAAATGTTCCTCTTCAAACTTTAAGAGCTGATATTGATTATGGTTTTGCTGAAGCAGATACAACTTACGGAAAAATAGGTATTAAAGTTTGGATTTATCATGGTGAAGTTCTTCCAACTAAAAATGGATTTGCACCAAGAGTAGAAGAAAGAAGAGATAACAGAAAAAGAGATAGAAAAGATAACAGAAAAAGAGATAATAGAAACAATAGAAGAGACAATAGATCTTCAAGACCTCAAAGAACAGAAAGAAAAGATGCTTAATTAAGTAGATATAAGGAAGGAGGAAATACTCATGTTAATGCCTAAAAGAGTAAAACGTCGTAGAGTTCATAGAGGTAGAATGACAGGCCAAGCTCATAGAGGAAATAAAGTGACTTATGGAGAGTTCGGTTTAGTTGCTTTAGAACCAGCTTGGATAACTTCTAATCAAATAGAAGCTGCCAGAATTGCGATGACAAGATATATAAAAAGAGGGGGAAAAGTTTGGATTAAAATATTCCCTCATAAACCAGTAACTAGAAAGCCAGCTGAGACTCGTATGGGTGCTGGTAAAGGTTCACCAGAATATTGGGTAGCTGTAGTAAAGCCAGGTAGAGTTATGTTTGAGCTTGCAGGTGTACCTGAAGAAAAAGCTAGAGAAGCTATGAGACTTGCTATGCACAAGCTTCCTGTTAAATGTAAATTTGTTACACGTGAGGAAACTGAAGTAAAGGGTGGTGAAGCGGATGAAAGCTAAAGAATTAAGAGATATGACAAGCCCAGAATTAAGCCAAAAATTAAATGAATTAAAAAGTCAACTATTTAGCTTGAGATTCCAATTGGCTACAGGACAACTTGAAAATACATCTAGAGTTAAGTTCGTAAAAAAAGATATAGCTAGAGTAAAGACCATCCTTAGAGAAAGAGAATTAAAAGAATCTAGAGCTTAGTAGCTTAAAAGAAGGGAGGCTTTAATTATGGAAAGAGGAAGAAGAAAAGTAAGAATAGGCCGTGTTGTAAGTGACAAAATGGAAAAAACTATAGTAGTTGCTGTAGAAGAATTTGTTCGTCATCCACTATACGGAAAAGCAGTAAAAAGAACTAAGAAATTTAAGGCTCATGATGAGCAAAATGCATGTAGAATTGGTGATAGAGTTAAAATAATGGAGACTAGGCCATTATCTAAAGATAAAAGATGGAGATTAGTTGAAATCGTAGAAAAAGCTAAATAATTCATGCAAAAGGAGGGATTATGAATGATACAACAAGAAACACGTTTAAAAGTTGCTGATAATTCAGGCGCTAAAGAACTGTTATGTATACGTGTTTTAGGCGGAAGCGGTAGAAAGTATGCAAATATCGGAGATGTAGTAGTTGCTTCTGTTAAAAGCGCAACACCTGGTGGAGTTGTTAAAAAAGGAAAAGTTGTTAAAGCAGTTATAGTTAGAAGTAAGCAAGGCCTAAGACGTAAAGATGGTAGCTATGTGATGTTTGATGAAAATGCTGCTGTTATAATAAAAGATGATAACACTCCTATGGGAACTCGTATCTTCGGGCCTGTTGCAAGAGAGTTAAGAGAGAAAGACTTTATGAAAATAGTTTCTCTTGCTCCAGAGGTATTATAATTAAGGAGGTGCAATAGACAATGATGCGCGTTAAAAAAGGTGATACTGTTGTAGTTATAGCAGGAAAAGATAAAGGGAAAAAAGGTAAAGTGCTAAAAGTTTTCCCTAAAACTCAAAGAGTTATAGTTGAAGGCGTAAACATGGCTACAAAACACCAAAAGCCAAATGCTAAAGTACAACAAGGCGGAATAATACATCAAGAGGCATCTATTCATATTTCAAATGTTATGCCGTTTGATGCTAAAGCTGGTAAAGGTGTAAGAGTAGGATTTAAAGTGTTAGAAGATGGAACAAAAGTAAGAATATCTAGAAAGACCGGAGAAGAAATATAATATCTTGAAAGGAGGTACTAAAAGTGGCTTCAAGATTAAAGGAAAAATATGCAAAAGAAGTTGCTCCAGCATTAATGGAGAAGTTTGGATATAAAAATGTTATGGAAATACCTAAACTTGAAAAAGTTGTAATTAACATGGGTATTGGTGATGCAAGAGAAAATCCAAAAGGATTAGAGGCGGCAGTTGAAGAGTTAACATTAATTAGTGGACAAAAACCTGTTGTTACTAAAGCTAAGAAATCTGTTGCTAACTTCAAACTAAGAGAAGGAATGCCAGTTGGTACTAAAGTAACATTAAGAGGAGATAAAATGTATCACTTTGTTGATAAATTAATGAATATTTCGCTTCCAAGAGTTAGAGACTTCAGAGGAGTAAATGCTAATTCATTTGATGGAAGAGGAAACTATGCAATGGGAATTAAAGAACAATTAATTTATCCAGAAATAGAGTATGATAAAGTTGATAAAGTTCGTGGTATGGATATAATATTTGTTACTACTGCGAAAACAGATGAAGAAGCTCGTGAATTACTAAAATTATTAGGAATGCCATTTTCTAAGTAAGCAAAGGAGGGATTCCAATGGCTAAAAAAGCTATGGTTGTTAAACAGCAAAGAAAACAAAAGTATAAAACAAGAGAATATACTAGATGTAATATATGTGGTAGACCACATGCTGTTTTAAGAAAATTTGGTATATGCCGTATATGCTTTAGAGAATTAGCATATAAAGGGCAGATTCCTGGAGTAAAAAAAGCAAGCTGGTAATAGATGGAAGGAGGTTAAGGCCATGACAATGACAGATCCAATAGCAGATATGTTAACACGTATAAGAAATGCAAACACAGTCAAACATGAAACTGTTGATATACCTGCTTCAAATATAAAGAAAGAAATTGCTAGAATTCTTTTAGAAGAAGGATTTATAAAAGGTTATGATGTTATAGAAGACGGCAAACAAGGAATAATAAGAATTCAATTAAAGTACGGAAGAGGAAATCAAAAGGTTATAACTGGAATCAAGAGAATCTCAAAACCTGGTATGAGAGTTTATGCTGCTAAAGATGAAATACCAAAGGTTTTAAATGGGCTTGGAATTTCAGTAATATCTACTTCAAAAGGTATATTAACAGACAAACAAGCTAGAAAAGAAGGCGTTGGCGGAGAAGTTATCTGTTACGTATGGTAATATAAAAACGCTGCAAGGAGGTGTAGATATGTCAAGAATAGGTATAAAGCCAATTAAAATACCACAAGGCGTAGAGGTTGTAATAGGAGAAGGTAATTTTGTAAGCGTTAAGGGACCAAAAGGTGAACTTAAACAAAAGTTTGTAGAAGATATAAAAATAATTAAAGAAGAAAATATAATAACAGTTGAAAGACCTACAAATAATAAAAGACATAGATCTTTACATGGATTAACAAGAACACTTATTGCAAATATGCTTGAAGGTGTTACAAAAGGATATGAAAAGAAATTAGAATTAGTTGGTGTAGGTTACAGAGCTCAAAAACAAGGTAAAAAATTAGTTATGGGCTTAGGATTTTCACATCCTATAGAAATGGAAGATCCAGAAGGAATTACAACTGAGGTTCCTAGCCAAACTGAAATAATAGTTAAAGGAATAGATAAGCAATTAGTAGGAAATTATGCTGCTAAAATAAGAGCTTGGAGAGAGCCAGAACCATATAAAGGAAAAGGAATCAGATATGCTGGTGAAGTTGTAAGACGTAAGGAAGGTAAGACTGGTAAATAATAAGTAGAAAGGAGTGAATAGGGGTGTTTAAAAAAGTAAGCAAAAACGAAACAAGACTTCAAAGACATAAAAGAGTTCGTAAGAAAATCAATGGAACTCCTGAAAGACCAAGACTTAATGTTTTTAGAAGTAACAGTAATATCTATGCTCAAATAATAGACGATGTTAATAGATGTACATTAGTTTCAGCTTCATCACTTGAGTCTGAAGTTAAAGAAAATGTAAAGCACTCAGGAAATAAAGAAGCTGCAAGACTTGTTGGTAAATTAGTAGCTCAAAAAGCTTTAGATAAAGGAATTAAAGAAGTTATATTTGATCGTGGTGGATACATCTATCATGGTAGAGTAAAGGAATTAGCAGAGGGAGCTAGAGAAGGCGGCCTTGAGTTTTAATAAGAAGGAGGGAAATAAATGCTTCGTAAACCTATAGATACAAGACAACTTGATTTAAAAGAAAAAGTTGTTCAAATAAGACGTGTTACTAAAGTTGTTAAGGGTGGTAGAAACTTCAGATTTGCAGCTTTAGTAGTTGTTGGAGATGAAAACGGATATGTAGGAATAGGTACTGGTAAAGCTATGGAAGTACCAGATGCTATAAAAAAAGCAATTGAAGATGCTAAGAAAAACTTAATTCATATACCGATGGTTGGAACTACTATTCCACATCAAGTACAAGGTCATTTTGGAGCAGGTAAAGTACTAATAATGCCAGCTAGAGAAGGTACAGGAGTTATAGCGGGAGGACCTGTTCGTGCTGTCCTTGAACTTGCTGGATTAAAAGATGTTAGAGCTAAATCTTTAGGTACTAACAATGCAAGAAATATGGTAAATGCAACTATAGAAGGACTTAAGTCTCTAAGAACTGCTGAAGAAATAGCAAAACTTAGAGGTAAAAAGGTAGAAGACCTTCTAGGATAAGGAGGGATTTAGATGGCTAATTTAAAAATAAAATTAGTAAGAAGTGTAATAGGAACTAATCCTAAACAAAGAAAAACAATTGAAGCTCTTGGACTTAAGAAAAGAGAGCAAGTTGTAGAGAAGCCTGACAATCCTCAGATAAGAGGAATGATAGAAAAAGTAAAACATTTAGTAGAAGTTGTTGACTAATATATAAGACTAGGAGAAGGAGGTGTAGTCATGAAATTACATGAGTTAAGACCTGCCGAAGGTGCTGTTAAAGAAAGAAAAAGATTAGGTAGAGGTACTGCTACTGGTCAAGGTAAAACTGCAGGACGTGGACAAAAAGGACAATGGTCTCGTTCAGGTGGTGGAGTAAGACCAGGATTTGAAGGTGGACAGATGCCTTTATATAGAAGACTTCCAAAAAGAGGTTTTACAAATCCATTTAAAAAAGTTTATTCAATAGTAAACATTGAAAAATTAAATGTATTTGAAGACGGTGCTGAAGTTACTCCAGAAATTCTTAAAGAAATGAGAATTATAAGCAAAATAGAAAAAGATGGAGTTAAGATATTAGGTGAAGGTAACTTAGAGAAAAAATTAACTATAAAAGCTCATAAGTTTACTAAATCAGCTACTGAAAAAATAGAAGCGGCTGGAGGAAAGGTAGAGGTGATCTAGGTGCTATCTACCTTAAGAAATGCTTGGAAAATTCCTGATTTAAAAAAAAGAATTCTATATACTTTAATGATGATTATAGTATTTAGAATAGGTTCTTCAATACCTGTACCTGGAGTAGATATAAATTATATAAAGAAGGTAGTTGACCAAGCGGGTCTTCTTTCCTTCTATGATTTAGTTGCAGGAGGAGCTTTTAGGAAATTCACTATATTTGCTTTAAGCATAACTCCATATATTACTGCATCAATTATAATGCAGTTATTAACAATAGCAATTCCAAGTCTTGAAGAGTTAACTAAATCAGGGGAAGAAGGAAGGAAGAAGATGGTTCAATATACTAGATATGGAACCATTATTTTGGCGTTAATACAAGCTACAGGTATAAGTGTAGGATTATTTAGAGGAGCATTAATTTCTAAAGATATCTTCTCTATAAGTGTACTTGTACTAACACTAACTGCAGGTACTTCATTTTTAATGTGGTTAGGAGAACAAATAACTGAAAAAGGAATAGGAAATGGAATATCTCTTATAATATTTGTTGGTATCGTATCGAGAGTTCCAGGTTCTTTTATACAGACTTATAAATTGTTTAAGGAAAATCAAATAAATTCTATACAACTAATTATATTTGCAATTGTGGCTACAGCTATAATTGTTGCAGTAATAGCTATACAACAGGGAACAAGAAAAATACCTGTTCAGTATGCTAAAAGAGTAGTCGGAAGAAAAATGTATGGTGGGCAAAGTACTCATATACCAATGAAGGTAAACCAAGCAGGTGTTATTCCTGTTATATTTGCAGTTTCTCTTTTAGCATTTCCTCAAACATTATCATTATTTTTCAAAGGTGATTTTCAAGCCTTTGTAACTAAATGGTTATCACCAAATGGAAGTCCAGGAGTTTGGATATATATAGCACTTGATGCTTTGTTGATAATATTCTTTACTTATTTTTATACAGCAGTTACTTTTAATGTAACTGATATTTCTAATAATATGAAGAATTATGGAGGTTTTATACCAGGAATAAGGCCTGGAAAACCTACAGAAGAATATTTAAATAATGTTCTTATAAGACTTACATTAGCTGGAGCTACATTCTTAGCCGTTATTGCAGTTCTTCCAACTTTGATACTTCAGCTTGGAAATATGCCATTTAGGTTTGGTGGAACGTCTCTACTAATAGTAGTAGGAGTAGCACTGGAGACAATGAAGCAAATAGAAGCTCAAATGTTGATGAGACATTATCAAGGCTTCTTAAAATAGGATTAGGGGAATATCCCCCCTAGCCTAAATTTAATACCCGGAGATGATTAATATGAAACTTATATTACTTGGGCCTCCAGGGGCTGGAAAAGGAACTCAAGCTTCAGGAATTGTTGAGAAATGCAAAATACCTCATATATCAACTGGAGATATATTTAGAAAAAATATAAAAGAGGGTACACCTCTTGGTGTAAAAGCTAAAGAATATATGGATAAAGGGCTTTTAGTTCCTGATGAATTGGTTGTTGAGATAGTAAAAGATAGACTTTTAGAAGAAGATTGCAAACAAGGATTTTTATTAGATGGTTTTCCAAGAACTGTAGTTCAAGCTGAGGCATTAGATGAAGTTTTATCTGAAGCTAACATGAAGCTTGATAAAGTTATAAATATAGAAGTGGATAAAAGTGCTTTAGTAGATAGAGCTGTTGGAAGAAGGATTTGCAAAGAATGTGGAGCTACATTCCATATAGAATATAATCCTCCTAAAGTTGAAGGCAAATGTGATGTTTGTGGGGGAGAATTATATCAAAGAGCAGATGATAATGAAGAAACAGTATCTAAAAGAATACAAATTTATTTAGATCAAACTAAACCTTTAATAGATTATTATTCAAAGAAAAAAATGATTTCAATCATTAATGGTGAGCAATCTATTGATAAAGTATTTGAAGATATACTTTCTGCATTAGGATGTGAAAATTAATGATTACAATAAAATCTGCTAAAGAAATAGATCTTATGAGAGAAGCAGGAAAAATTGTAGCTAAAGCTCATGAGACTGTAAGTAAATCTATAAGGCCAGGAGTAACTACAAAAGAATTAGATAAAATAGCAGAAGAAGTTATAAGAGAATGTAATGCAGAGCCTTCTTTTAAAGGATATCATGGATATACAGGGTCAATATGTTCATCTATAAATGAAGAAGTAGTACATGGAATTCCTTCATCTTCAAGAGTGTTAAAAGAAGGAGACATAATAAGTATAGATATAGGAGCTTTTTATAAAGGATATCATGGAGATGCTGCTAAAACTTATGGTGTAGGAATGATATCTAATGAAGATAAAAAGCTTATAGAAGTAACTAAACAAAGTTTTTATGAAGGAATAAAATTTGCAAAATTAGGATATAGACTTTCAGATATATCTCATGCAGTTCAAGCTTTCGTAGAGAAAAATGGCTTTTCTATAGTTAGAGACTTTGTAGGACACGGAATCGGTTCGAAACTTCATGAAGATCCTCAAATTCCCAATTATGGACCTCCAGGTAAAGGACCTAGGCTTCAAGAGGGGATGGTATTAGCCATAGAACCTATGGTTAATGCAGGCTCGTATCATGTGAAAATATTAAGTGATGGATGGACCTCTGTAACGATAGATGGTAAGAAATCTGCTCATTACGAGCATACCATAGCTATAACTGGAGATGAGCCTTTGATTTTGACAAAGCTTTAATCCAGCTAAAAGAGGTGAATTTAGTGCTATTAAATGATTTAAGTGTTGGGCAAGTTGTAATGTCTAAATCAGGTAGAGATAAAGGAAGATTATTTTTTGTATTAAAAATAGTAAATGATGAGTATGTACTAATATCTGATGGAGATACTAGAAAACTTGACAAACCAAAGTTAAAAAAAGTAAAACACTTAATCAAATATAAGCTTATATCAAAGGATGTTAAAAATAAAATTCTTAGCAGTGAGGATTTTAATGATGCTTTTTTAAGATGTGAGCTGAAGAGACTAAGACCTATGCTTTAGTCTATGCGATTGGAGGTTTGGTTAATTAATGGCCAAAAAAGATGTTATTGAATTAGAAGGTACTATTGTAGAAGCTTTACCTAATGCAATGTTTAAAGTAAAACTTGAAAATGGACATGAAATATTGTGTCATATATCAGGTAAGCTTAGAATGAATTTTATAAGAATACTTGAAGGTGATAAAGTAACTGTTGAGTTATCACCATATGACTTAACAAGAGGACGAATTACTTGGAGAAAGAAGTAGGCTGGTAATTTAGTCTAAGGAGGGATAAGTGTGAAAGTTAGACCATCTGTAAAACCAATGTGTGAAAAATGTAAAGTAATCAGAAGAAAAGGAAAAGTAATGGTTATTTGTGAAAATCCAAAACATAAACAAAAACAGGGTTAATATAGGGCTAGCAATTTAACATTATATATATTATAATATTTAATTGTGATAATTAAGAGAGCTTTACGATCTTAAGATAAACTAGGCCTTCGGATTTTATTAGAAGTTTTTAAACTTAAAAAAGATATAGGAACTTAAGTTATAGGAGGTGCAACGATATGGCGAGAATTGCCGGAGTAGACTTACCAAGAGACAAAAGATCAGAAATCGGCTTAACGTATATATTTGGTATAGGAAGAACTACTTCAAACGAAATATTAAAAAAAGCTGGTATAAATGCTGACACAAGAGTAAAAGATTTAACTGAAGAAGAAGTAAATACATTAAGAAAAATAATAGACTCTTACTTAGTTGAAGGGGATTTAAGAAGAGAAATAGCATTAAATATAAAAAGACTTAGAGATATAAGATGCTATAGAGGAATTCGTCACATGAAAGGACTTCCAGTAAGAGGTCAAAAGACTAAAACAAATGCAAGAACTAGAAAAGGACCAAGAAAAACTGTATCTCGTAAGAAGAAAAAATAAAGTTAGGTAAGGAGGGAAGGAAAGATGGCTAAACCTAAAAAGAAAGCTACACGTGTTAGAAGAAGAGAGCGTAAAAACATAGAACGTGGTCATGCTCATATACAATCAACTTTTAATAATACAATAATTACAATTACTGATGTTCATGGAAATGCAATTTCTTGGGCAAGTTCAGGACAATTAGGATTTAAAGGTTCAAGAAAATCTACTCCATTTGCTTCTCAAATGGCTGCAGAAACTGCTGCTAAAGCTGCTATGGAACATGGATTAAAAACAGTAGAAGTATTTGTGAAAGGACCAGGATCAGGACGTGAAGCAGCTATAAGATCTTTACAAGCTGCTGGACTTGAAGTTACTATGATTAAGGATGTTACTCCTATCCCACATAATGGTTGTAGACCACCAAAGAGAAGAAGAGTGTAATAAGTATAGTAGGAGGTGTAATATATGGCAAGATATACAGGTGCAGTATGTAGACTATGCCGTAGAGAAGGAATGAAGTTATTCCTTAAAGGTGATAGATGTTATACAGATAAATGTGCTATAGCTAAAAGAAACTATGCTCCAGGACAACATGGGCAAGGAAGAAAAAAAGTTTCTAACTATGGATTACAATTAAGAGAAAAACAAAAAGTTAAGAGAATATATGGAGTTTTAGAAACTCAATTTAGAAACCTTTATGAGCGTGCTGAAAAAATGCATGGAATAACAGGGGACAATTTACTTAGCTTACTTGAAAGAAGATTAGATAATGTTGTTTATAGAATGGGATTAGCTTCTTCAAGAAAAGAGGCTAGACAATTAGTAAGACATGGACATTTTACATTAAATGGACACAAAGCTAATGTACCATCTATAACAGTAGAAGTAGGAGATATTATAGAAGTAAAAGAAAAATCAAGAACTTCTGCTAAATTTAAAGGGCTTGTTGAAAACTACACAAGAACTGCTCCAAGATGGATGGATGTAAACATTGATAAAATGGAAGCGAAAATAACTGCTTTACCAACAAGAGAAGATATAGATTTAGAAATTGCAGAGCACTTAATAGTAGAGCTTTATTCTAAGTAATAAATTAAGCTGTATCATAGAACTATTTGCCCTCAGTGCATTAATAAAAATTAAGGAGGGTTTTGTTAATGATTGAAATAGAGAAGCCTAAAATAGAAATTGTCGAAATTGGTGAAGACAATAGATATGGTAAGTTTGTTGTAGAGCCTCTAGAGAGGGGATACGGAATTACTGTAGGAAATGCTTTAAGAAGAATACTACTTTCTTCTCTTCCGGGAGTAGCTGTTACATCTATAAAAATAGATGGAATTTTACATGAATTCTCTACAATTCCAGGAGTAAAAGAGGACGTAACAGAGATAATTCTTTCTTTAAAAGAGTTATCAGCTCAAATACAGGGAGAAGGTAGTAGAACTTTAAAAATAGAAGCTCAAGGTGAAGGTGTAGTAAAGGGAGAGGATATAATATGTCCTCCAGACGTAGAAATACTAAGCAAAGATCTACACATAGCAACTTTAGATAAAGATGCTAAACTAAATATGGAGATAAATATAGATAGGGGAAGAGGTTATGTTCCAGCTGAGAACAATAAAACTGAAAATATGCCTATAGGCATAATACCTGTAGACTCTATATATACTCCTGTTGAAAAAGTTAGTTATAAAGTTGAAAATACAAGAGTAGGTCAAATAACAGATTATGATAAGCTAATACTTGAGGTTTGGACAAATGGAAGCATAAATCCTCAAGAAGGTATATCTCTGGGAGCAAAAATACTAGTTGAACACTTAAACCTATTTATCAACCTTACAGAGCATGTTGGAAATGTTGAAATAATGGTTGAAAAAGAAGAAGATAAGAAAGAAAAAGTTTTAGAGATGACTATAGAAGAACTTGATCTTTCTGTTAGATCTTATAATTGCTTAAAGAGAGCGGGCATAAATACTGTAGAAGAATTAAGCAATAAAACAGAAGAAGATATGATGAAAGTTAGAAACTTAGGAAAAAAATCCTTAGAAGAAGTTATTCAAAAGCTAGAAGAGTTAGGGCTAGGACTTAAACCGAGCGAAGACTAGGAAAAGGAGGGATAGACATGGCTAAGTACCGTAAGCTAGGTCGTGTAACTGCTCACAGAAACATGATGCTTAGAAATTTAGTTACAGATTTATTAAAGAATAAAAGAATAGAAACTACTGTAACAAGAGCTAAAGAAACGCGTAGAATGGCTGAGAAAATGATAACTTTAGCAAAAAGAGGAGATCTTCATGCTAGACGTCAAGTATCGGCTTATGTTTTAGATCAAACAGTAATCAAAAGTTTATTTGATGAAATAGCTCCTAAATACCAAGAAAGAAACGGTGGATACACAAGAATAATAAAACTTGGTGTTAGAAAAGGCGATGGAGCTGAAACAGCAATAATAGAATTAGTATAGAAGAAGATGGAATTAGGCTAAAAGCTTAATTCCTATTTTTTTATAATGAATAGGAAATTATAATTCTTTTGAATTTGTAGATAAGTATAATTTTCGTCATGAATTTTAAGCAACGGAATTCGTTAGAATTCGTTGGCGCCATGAAATTTCAAAAAAGTCTACATTTAAAATCTTTAGAATAAAGACTTTTTTATAAAAATACTTTTAATCCTTTTAAAAAACTCTCTATTTCTATATAATATAATTTAGATTGTATTTAACTAAAGAGAGGTATAATTATGAGTGATATAATAAAAATTGAAAATGTTTCTTTTGAGTATATTCAAGAGGGATTACAATCAAAAGCTTTGGATGATATCAATTTAAATATTAAAAAAGGTGAATTTGTAGTGGTTATAGGACATAATGGATCTGGCAAATCTACTTTATCTAAACATTTAAATGCTATACTTAAACCAACA
>NZ_FRAE01000085.1 GCF_900142235.1 Tepidibacter formicigenes DSM 15518
CTAAAGTTAGAAATACTGTTTCTTTAAAAGCTGATGTTTTACTGGCTTGTATTTCTCAGTTAGTTGCGTTTGTTTTAATGTTTAAGACTAACAATATCCACAATCCTCTTGCTATTAAATCTTTAATTGCTTAAGTTTTTTTAAACTCTATATCCTTTTTAAAAAGGTTTTACTGAACCTTTATTTAACTGCGTCTTTTTTTGAATATTACTGTTAATAACTCTTTCTATTTAGTAATTTCAACTCAATTTTTCTGTGGATAACCTTTCACTCTATTTTGCAACTACCTACAAAATCCAAAAAAAGTCCATATCTTTATCTTGATAAACAAAATAAAGATATGGACTTTACCGTCATCCAATCTAAATATTTTTAAGGCAGGTCTCCTGGCTTGGCTTCACTGCTATATCCTCCTTCCCAGAAAAATCCAGTGGATAAATAGATATAGCTCTACCTTACAGTGGTGGGTCCGCTTAGGATTTTCACCTAATTCCCTATTCTCCTATAAAAGGCACCTTAAAAATTTAAAGTGTGTTTAGTTCTTCTTTAATATTATTCTATAACTTTTAATATAATTCCTTCTTTAAAACTAACACTTTTTGGGTAAATTAATAAGATAAATAAAAATAGAAAGGATGGAGCTTATGAAAATACATGAAGAAAAAAATAGAATTATAGTAGAAAATATGAAGGATTTTGAACCAAAGCATATATTTGAATGTGGTCAATGTTTTAGATGGAATTTAGAAGAAGACAATTCATATACAGGTGTAGCTTTTGGCAAAATATTAAATATAAAAAAAGAAAACAATATTGTATATTTTAACAATACAAATTCAGATGAATTTCATAATATATGGTATAAGTATTTTGATTTAGAAAGAGACTATACTAGTATAAAAAATAATTTAAGAAAAATAGACGATTATTTAGAAAAAGCTGTAGAGTTTGGAGGGGGAATAAGAATATTAAACCAAGATGAATGGGAGATAATAATATCTTTCATAATATCTGCTAATAATAGAATACCAATGATAAAAAAAGCAATAGAAAATTTATCTAAAAATTATGGAGAATATATAGGAGAATTTAGAGGTGAAAAATATTATTCTTTTCCATCTCCTGAAAAAATAAATTCTTTATCAGAAGAAGAGATAAGAAAGTGTGGGACCGGATTTAGAGCTCGATATATAAAGGATACAAGCTTTATAATAAATAAGAATAGAGACGATATATATAGATATAAAAATTTAGATACAGATATGTGCAAAAAAGAACTTTTACAATTCTGTGGAGTAGGCCCTAAAGTTGCCGATTGTATAATGTTATTTTCGATGCAAAAATATGACACATTTCCAGTTGATGTATGGGTAAAAAGAGTTATGGAGGAGTTTTATTTAGAAGAAAATCTAAGCTTGAAAAAAATAAGAGATTATGGGATAAATAAATTTAAGGGACTTTCAGGATTTGCTCAACAATATTTATTTTATTATGCAAGGGAGCTTGGCATAGGTAGAAAATAGGAGGTGATGGATATTATAGATTCTTTGCTATGGGTATTTGGTATAGTATTTACAATATCAGCAGTACTTGTATCTATAGTTATATTTTTAGAAAATAGAGATCCATCTAAAACAATAGCTTGGCTCTTACTTTTTGTATTATTTCCATTAGGAGGATTTATAATATATCTTCTTTGTGGTCAGAATATAAGAAAGAAAAAAATATTTAAAACGCAAAAAATATTTTCTGAAATAAAAGCTACTAGATTATTTAAAAGCCTAAAGGAATTTGAAAATTTGATTTTAGTAGAAAAGCAAGCTATAATGGAAAATTTAATTTTTAATGATTTAAATATGGACAATAAAAAAAGAGTAATTAATCTTTTATTAAATACAGGAAGAGCACCTTTTACTTTAAATAACAAAGTACAAATACTTACTAATGGCGAACAAAAATTTAATCAACTATTAAAAGATTTAAAGAATGCCAAACATCATATTCACATTGAATATTATATAATAAAGGAATGTGAAATAGGAAATAAAATAAAGGACATACTAATTCAAAAATCTAAAGAAGGTATAAAAGTTAGAGTTTTATATGATGATGTAGGATGTTGGAGGCTTTGGTTTAGACGAAGTTTTTTCAATGAAATGAGAAATGCTAATATAGAAATATATCCATTTTTACCTTCATATTTTCCTTTTTTCAATAGAAAAGTTAATTACAGAAATCACAGAAAAATAGCGGTGATAGATGGGAATATAGGATATACGGGAGGAATAAATATTGGAGATGAATATTTAGGAAAAAATAAAAAGTTTGGATTTTGGAGAGATACACATATGAAAATAGAGGGAGAATCAGTCTACATGCTTCAGCTTACTTTTTTATTAGACTGGTATTTTGCTTCTAAGAAGAGAGTTTTTGATGAGAAATATTTCCCATCTATTTCATATAAAGGAGATAGTATAGTTCAAATAGTAGCAAGTGGACCAGATTCAGATTGGGAGGCAATACATCAAGCTTACTTTGCGGCGATATCTCAGGCTAAAAAAAGAATTTATATACAAACTCCATATTTTATTCCAGATGAAAGTATATTAATGGCTTTAAAAACGGCAGCATTAAGTGGAATTGATGTAAGGATTATATTTCCTGGAATAGCTGACCATAAAATAGTCTATTTGGCTTCATTGTCATACTTTGAAGATATATTAAAAAGTGGAGGAAAAGTATACTTATACAAAAAAGGATTTATACACTCTAAAGTATTATTAATAGATGATGATATAGCTTCTGTTGGAACTGCCAATATGGATTTAAGAAGTTTTATGATAAATTTTGAAATAAATGGATTTATATATGATAAAAAAGTTATAAAAAGATTAGAAAAAGACTTTATACAAGATATAAAAGACAGTGAAGAAATAAAGCTTGTTGAATATTTAAATAGACCTATAATACAAAAAATTAAGGAATCAGCAGCAAGGCTTTTTTCTCCTATACTATAAAATCTTTTAATGTTTTGCTTGAATGTTAGTTTTCTCTAAATAAGACTAATATTCAAGCAGTTTAATTTGCATTGGATTTAAGAAAAATTGTTTGAAATATTAAAAATAGGAGAAAACAAAAGGAAATCAAAGAAAATATAGGATAATAGATGAAAATAAGCTATAATTACCTATAAAAACTCTTGAAAATAAAAAAGCTTTTATATAGTATATAAGTGTAATTAGCACTCGGTAAAAGTGAGTGCTAATACTAACTAAGTATTCAATATTTAAATTTAAATATAACTAAGGAGGGGTAATAATGAGAATTAAACCACTAGCAGACAGAGTAGTTATAAAAAAATTAGAAGCTGAAGAAAAAACTAAAAGTGGTATAGTTTTACCAGGAAGTGCTAAAGAGCAGCCACAAATGGCAGAGGTTGTTGAAGTAGGTCCTGGCGGAATTGTAGATGGAAAAGAAATAAAAATGGAAGTAAAGGTTGGAGATAAGGTAATATTCTCAAAATATGCGGGAACAGAAGTTAAAATAGAAGGACAAGAATATACAATTTTAAGACAAAGTGATATATTAGCAGTTGTAGAATAGATTATTTAAATAATACATAATTAGGAGGGGTTATAATGGCTAAAGAAATTAGATTTTCTGAAGAAGCTAGACGTGCTTTAGAAACTGGAGTTAATAAATTAGCTGATGCTGTAAAGGTTACTCTTGGACCAAAGGGAAGAAATGTTATTTTAGATAAAAAATTTGGTTCACCACTTATAACAAATGATGGTGTAACTATAGCTAAAGAAATAGAACTTGAAGATGCATATGAAAATATGGGAGCACAACTTGTTAAAGAAGTAGCTACTAAAACTAACGATGTAGCTGGAGATGGTACAACAACTGCTACAGTTTTAGCTCAAGCTATAATAAGAGAAGGGCTTAAAAACGTAGCAGCAGGATCTAATCCAATTCTTCTTAGAAAAGGGATTCAAAAATCAGTTGATGTTGCCGTTGAAGAATTAAAGAAAATATCTAGACAAATTGAAAATAAAGAATCTATAGCTCAAGTTGCAGCTATTTCTGCAGGGGATGAAGAAGTAGGAAAACTTATAGCAGATGCTATGGAAAAAGTAGGGAAAGATGGAGTTATAACTGTTGAAGAGTCTAAAACAATGGCTACAGAGCTTGATGCTGTTGAAGGTATGCAGTTTGATAGAGGATATCTTTCTCCATACATGGTAACAGATGCAGAAAAAATGGAAGCTGTTTTAGATGAACCATATATATTAATTACAGATAAGAAAATAACTAATATTCAAGAAATACTTCCAATTCTTGAACAAATAGTTCAACAAGGAAAGAAACTTTTAATAATTGCTGAAGATGTAGAAGGAGAAGCTTTAGCAACACTTGTAGTTAATAAGCTAAGAGGAACATTTGAAGTTGTTGCA
Source organism: Tepidibacter formicigenes DSM 15518 (assembly GCF_900142235.1). GTDB lineage: Bacteria > Bacillota > Clostridia > Peptostreptococcales > Peptostreptococcaceae > Tepidibacter > Tepidibacter formicigenes. The sequence continues at coordinate 4,458 of NZ_FRAE01000085.1, forward strand.
GTTAAAGCTCCAGGATTTGGAGATAGAAGAAAAGCAATGCTTCAAGATATAGCAATACTTACTGGTGGTCAAGTGATTTCTGAGGAATTAGGACTGGATTTAAAAGAAGCAGACTTAAGTATGCTTGGTAGAGCATCTACTGTAAAAGTTACAAAAGAACATACTACAATAGTAGATGGTGCAGGAAGTGAAAATGACATTAAAGATAGAGTAAATCAAATAAAAGCACAAATAGAAGAAACTACTTCTGAATTTGATAGAGAAAAATTACAAGAAAGACTTGCAAAGCTTGCTGGTGGAGTAGCTGTAATTAAAGTAGGTGCTGCTACAGAAACTGAATTAAAAGAAAGAAAATTAAGAATAGAAGATGCATTAAATGCTACAAGAGCTGCTGTTGAAGAAGGTATTGTATCAGGTGGAGGTACTGCACTTGTTAGCATAATTCCAGCAGTTGAAAAATTAATAGAAACTCTTGAAGGAGAGGAAAAAGTTGGTGCTAAAATTATAAGAAAGGCACTAGAAGAACCATTAAAGCAAATAGCTATAAACTGTGGACTTGAAGGTGCAGTTATAGTTGAAAAAGTTAAAAACTCTGAAGTTGAAGTTGGATTTGATGCATTAAACGAAAAATATGTAAATATGATAGAATCAGGAATTGTTGATCCAACTAAAGTTACAAGATCAGCTCTTCAAAATGCATCATCAGTAGCTTCTGTATTTTTAACAACTGAAGCAGCTGTTGTTGAACTTCCAGAAAAAGAAGCTCCAGCAATGCCAGGAGGAATGGGCGGCGGAATGCCAATGATGTAATAAGAAGAAGACCTTTTGAGGTCTTCTTTTTTTGTACTGATGGATTAACAGAAACTAAAAATAAAGAAGAAAAAGAATTTGAAGATGATATATGTATATTAGGAATGGAAATAAAAGGCCAATAGGCCTTTTTAACCTTTTGCGTCAACGAAAATACCAGATTTTTCCATGAAAGAAGCGACCATATCTAGTATTTTTTCTGAAGGTATTTCTTTTATTATTTCTTTTGTTTCATTATTTACGATTTTTATACAAATATCTTTTGTTTTTTCGTGTATAGAGTATTCAACAGAAGTATCTGGACCCATTGAATTTTTATCTGATTTTTCAATAGCTTCAATTAATTTTTTTTCTCCAGGAAAAGATGCATTTGCTTCTTTATTTTTATATGTATTTAGGATATCTTCATTTTTTTTATTATAAGCATTTTGATATTTAGTTGTTGATGTTAAATTATTAGAAACTTGATAATCTATAATCATAATTTACACCCTCTTTTAAAAATTTTTAAACTCATTAGGTTAAATTCATAGGACTTTTGTTGTATCTTTTACACATAATAATATATTATAATATTATGCATAAAAAGTCGATATTTGTTAAAATTATTTAATATTTCTGGAAAATTTATATATAATGTATTTTTTTGGTATACTTTTAATGTGTATAAAAAGTAATTTTTGTATTAAAACTACCTAGTGAGGTGAAATAAATGGATATATATTCTTTAAAAAAACTTTTAGAAGGAGTTAAAAAAGGAAATATAGAAATAGAAGATGCAATCAAAAATTTAAAATCTCTTCCTTTTGAGGATTTAGGATACGCTAAAGTAGATCACCATAGGAGTATTAGAAATGGGTATCCTGAAGTCATATACTGTGAAGGAAAAACTGATGAACATATACTAGGAATAATAGAAAAAATGAATGAAAATAAATCTAATATATTGGGAACAAGAGCTAAAAAAGAAACTTATAAAAAAATAAAAAAGATATATCCTAATTGTGAATATGAAGAATTAGGAAGAATTATAAAAATACAAAACAAGCCTATGGAAAAACTAGGAAAAGGAAATATTGTTGTTGTTACAGGAGGAACCTCTGATATTTCTGTAGCAGAGGAAGCATATCATACAGCACAGTTTCTAGGAAATGAGGTAAAAAGATTATATGATGTTGGAGTTGCTGGTATACATAGACTTTTAAACAACAAAGAAGTACTATTTGATGCAAAAGTAATAATAGCTGTAGCTGGAATGGAAGGAGCTCTTCCTAGTGTTATAGGAGGACTTGTTGATGTTCCTGTGATTGCTGTACCTACATCAGTAGGATATGGAGCAAACTTTAATGGACTTTCTGCATTACTTACTATGCTAAATAGCTGTGCTTCTGGAATATCTGTTGTAAATATAGACAATGGATTTGGAGCAGGATATCTTGCAAGTATGATAAATAAGTTATAATTTTTAATTAAAACCAAAAATTATGTAAGGAGAGAAAGTGATGGAAAAAATACTTTATTTTGACTGTGTTTGTGGAATTTCTGGAGATATGACACTTGGTGCACTTCTTGATTTAGGACTCGATAAAGATAAATTTTTAAGTGAGCTTTCAAAACTTAATATAGATAATGAATTTGAAATTAAAATAGAAGATAAAAAGGAAAGTGGAATACAAGGTACTAATGTTAACGTGATTTTAAAAGATAATCATAATCATGAACATAATCATCATCATCATAGACATTTAGATGATATATATAAAATAATAGAAACTTCTAATATAAGTGAAAATGCTAAGAAATTAGCTAAAGATATATTTATGGAGGTTGCCATAGCAGAAGCTAAGGTTCATGGAACAACTATTGATAAAGTCCATTTTCATGAAGTAGGAGCAACTGATTCTATAGTAGATATAGTAGGAACTGCAATACTTATAGATATGTTAGATGTAGATAAAATATATTCTTCCGCTGTACCACTTGGTAGTGGATTTGTAAAGTGTGATCATGGAATTATGCCAATTCCAGCTCCTGCTACTCTTGAAATTTTAAAAGGAGCAAAAATTAAATTAAACTCAATAAAAGGAGAAACTACAACACCCACAGGAGCTGCCATACTAAAAGCCTTAAGTTATGATTTTGTACAAGAGTGTGAATTTGAAGTAGAACAAATAGGGTATGGAATGGGTAAAAAGAAATTTGAAATACCTAATATGCTTAGAGCTATTGTTGGTGTAAAAAAAAACAAAATATAGTATATGAAATAAATGCAAATATAGATGATATGAATGGAGAAATATACTCTTATTTATATGAAAAAATACTGAAAATAGGAGCATTAGATATATATACACAAAGCATATATATGAAAAAAAATAGACCAGCAGTAAAACTTTGTGTAATTTGTGAAGAAGAAAAGTTAAGTGAAATAATAGAGCTTATACTAAAAGAAACAACAACACTTGGAATTAGATACAACAAGTTTTTAAGAGAGACTCTTGATAGAAAAATAGTTAAGATAAAAACAAAATATGGTAATATTTCTATTAAGTTTGCATATTATAAAGGTAAAATACTAAAATATTCACCAGAATATGAGGAGTGTAAAGTTATAGCAGAAAATTTTAAATTACCTTTGAAGACTGTATATGAAGACATAACATGTACAGTGAATAAATATTTAGAAAGTTTTAGAATTAAATAATTTTTCGACAAGAAATGTTAAGAATTTTCATTTATATTAAAAGTTATTGACAATAAAAAAAATTTTTGATAAATTATATAGCATAAGTTAAAAAAGATTCGCTCATATATCCTCGATAATAAGGGTCGAGAGTATCTACCGGGAAACCGTAAATTTCCTGACTATGGGTGAAATTATTATAGGGAATATTTATTTATAAGAAGTGGGCTTGTAGGCTGAGAGTATCCCTATGGGTTTGCTAATTAAATAAATATACAGTATACGAGAACCTATATAATAATTTCGCTCTATTATAGAAATTATTATATAGGTTCTTGTTTTTTATATTAAGTAGGAAATTATAAAATTTCAAAATCTGTGGAAAACTTGCTAAAATATATGTATAAGTATTGAAAAAAGAGAGATGAAGAGATGACTAAAGTAACATTAAAAAAAATATTGCAAGATAATTGGCAAAACTTTTTAAAGAAAAAAATTAAAAGAATTCCGAAGGTAATAAGGGCAGATGTTATAGAAACAGTTGAAAAAGCAATGGACTGTGGGAGGCTAGAAAAGGGATATACAGAGTATATGTGTTTAGAATGCATGGAAAGTAAGAGAGTAGGCTTTACATGTAAAAGTAAATTTTGCACTAGATGTGGGAGAATTTACGTTAGTAAATGGGTTGAAAAACAGGAAGCTAACATTTTAGATATTACTC
>NZ_FRAE01000110.1 GCF_900142235.1 Tepidibacter formicigenes DSM 15518
ACACCAAATCAAGAAAAATCTATCTCGCATACCATATCTACGTCAATACGCTAACGTAGAGGATTTAGCAAGTTAGATTTTCTTGTAAAGTGGTGGAATATATAATAGATCCTTATAATTTTCACCATGATTGCCAGCGGAAATACGCTTTAGTCCAGTATTTGTACCTAAGCCATACAAGGTAAGAATAAGTCTTTTTTGAATAGTAGCACGATCAAGTCTTTCATGTGCTGCTATTGTTTTAAATCTATCGGTAAAAGATAGCCTAAGATCACTCTCTTTTAAAATATCAAGTAAATTAGTCATTGGCCATTGCTTCATTATTTCTGCTTTTAATTTGATAAGATTAACAGGTTCAGGCTGTGGATCACTTGTTGATACTGTTATCCATCCTTTATTATTTTTAGTTGATAAACGAACTTTAGGATTTTTAGGCATACCGCTATCTAGTTTTGTTAAGCTCTCATACATAACTTGCTTTATACTGGTTATAAACTCTTCTGAATTTAATGGCTTCTTTAAGGCTTTATAATGCTCTTCTCTGCGATTTTCAAAATCAGCTGGTAAATCTTCATCAGGATTTCTATATCTATCTGCTCCTATAACCCATATTTCTTTACAACGAAGTTTATCTCTTAAAGATTGTAGTGTAACAATTTCATAATTCATTCTGTTTATACGTTCTTGCCCGTTATCATCTGTTTCTATCACAGCATCCTTCATACCTGGTTTTATAACTCCATCAATAGGGATAATTTCAGTGTTAGAAAAATAATGAGTACCAATATTATAATACTTCCTAATAATTTCTAAGGCTTCTATATATAGGTTTATGAACATCATTATTAGATCTAAATTCAATTATATCAAGTATTTTTGGAATCATACGTCTATAGTGATTTGCATAGGAGGATCTCATTACTGTATAAACTTTTTGTTTGTACGCAGAGCCTGTAGTTTTAAATTCTTTCACTAATGAATTAAGGGTAGTTTCACTTACTATAGGAAATAATACGTCCTTTATAATACCCTCAGGATTGTTTAAGACTGCATCAGCCATTCTAAAAAGGATATTTGTTTTTCCGTTAACACGTTTAAAGTCATTTATAAATTCTTTCTCAACCTTTCTTTCTGCACGGACACCTATCCGATGGATAATCTGTATAAGTAATTCAATTAGATTATCTGTAATTTCCCTGCACCTGAGCCAGAAAAAAGCTGCTAATAAAGTATATCTTAAAGGTTCTGGATGTCTGCGTAATTCACGTGAATCTTCAGATACAGCTCTTTGCTTATATTTTTTAAGTATTTTCTGTGGAACGTTATTAAAAAGGTTGTCAGGTATATTAATTTGTCGAATGGTTTTGAGTTTGATTATTTCCTTAAAAACACTTTCAAGCCCAATTCGTCCTGGATCTGCTCTTAACTGACTAAATGATAGAAAATCTCTTTGCCTACAATCAATTTCGTTTTCATCATAAGCAGTTAAATCTTTTATTAAAGTATCCATCTTAATTAAAGTATCTTTGGATAATTTATTAAATGTTTCTTGGAAGAATTGATTTTCATAAGTAAAAATAGCTGACTTGGTTATACGATTCATGCGGTCAGGAGTTGGAGATTCAATATTTAATTCTCTGAATTTATTATAGGCTTCTTGTTTTAGATTATCTATATCAGCATTATGGTAAAATACATGCTTACACAGCCATTCTGTTACATTATCAATATCCTTAGCAGTTGCTTCTCTAAATTTGAAAAAGTCTCTAATTTGTGCTCTATGATACTTTATAACTCTTCCAGTCCAATCATATTTATCAAATAATGATGGATTTAAATTTAGTTGTTTTGATATGAAAAGAATAATTTCTTTTGGAATTTCGCTTTTATTCCTTGGAAACCGTGCTTCATATTGAAAAAATTTGAATAATACTGAAAATCCTAATCGATTACCGCTTGTTTTATTTCCTATTAAACTTAATTCATTTGGTAGAAATGTAAAGTACTCTATAAGCTCATCAATTTCCCAATTCCTTTTCACTGAAACCCCCTCCAAATATAGATTTTATCCCATTATATCACCTTTCATATGTATATTAGTTATCCTTCTTTAGTTTATTAAAAATTTAGCTTAAAAGATCTTGATGTTCTAAGGCCTTTTTTTGAGAAAAATTCATTTTATTGTATACAAGCAAATAATGATAAAACACGCTTCTTTTTTACATTTTTTATAATATTGTGAAAAATTTTACTTTAGCAGTTTACAAATCACACTACTTTTACGTCTTTAATAGATATATTTTTATCTTTCTATTTAGGGGGGACTAAACATATGAAAAAATCATTTTTTGAAATTATAGAAAAAGCAAAGGATGGAGATAAAGAAGCTTTTATTGAAATCATAAATAAATTTGAGCCAACATTAAAAAAGTTTAGTAGAGAGTTAAATTATGAACTGGCTGAAACAGATTTAATTATAGCATTAATAGAGATTGTAAAGGGGATAAAATCAAGTAATTTCAAGACAAAAAATGATGGTGTTGTTGTAAATTACATATATAATTCGATGAAAAATAGAAAAGTAGATTTATTTAGAAAATATGTAAAAGGAGTTAAAGAAGAAATGGAAATAAACTTAGATGTAATAGAAAATGAAGCTAATTATCAAATTGAAGACGGAGTTTTTGTTAAAGATTTATTAAATATGCTGACAGATATTCAAAAAATCGTTATAGTAGAAAAATTTATAAAAGGTTATTCTGATGCAGAGATAGCTACTAAGCTTCATATATCAAGGCAAGCTGTAAATAAAGCTAAAAACAAAGCAATAAAACGTCTTAAAGAATATTTAAAAACAGAACTATGTATAGCTATTTAATTTCTTATACGAGAAGGTGGTGATTATATTGGAAAATAAAGTACTTGAATTAGCTTCATCTCAAGGAATATGGGCAGCTTTAAGTGTTGCTCTTATTTTTTATATTTTAAAAGCACAAGAAAAGAGAGATCTAAGGCAAGAAGAAAGAGAACAAAACTATCAAGGCATTATATCTAAGCTTACTGATAAATTAAATATTGTTGAGGATGTAAAAAAAGACGTAGAGGAAATTAAAAGCTATGTATTTAAGAAAGATTAGTCAAAATTAAAAAGGAAAAAGGAGATGGATATGAATATTATAGAAACCAACTTAGATTTTAAGAAGCTGCATTATACAAATGAGCTTACAGCGATAATCCTTCATCATGCTGCACATAGTACCTGTAATGTATATGACATTCATAAATGGCATAAAAGAGATAAAGGCTGGAGTGGAATTGGATATCATTTTTTTATCACGAAGGATGGAAAGATATATAGAGGACGACCAGAGAAGGCTGTAGGAGCGCACTGCTTAAATCATAATGCATATTCCATAGGAATATGTGTCCAAGGTGATTACATGAAGGAATCCATGCTTATAGAGCATGAAAAGGTAGTAATGGAGTTATGCAGATATTTGTGTGATAAATATAAGATTGAAACTATCAAAGGACATAAAGAATTAAATCCAACAAGCTGTCCAGGCGAGAACTATCCTTTAGAAAGAATAAAGGAAGAAGTATTCTATTAGAAAAAAGGATTAGATACTTACTACAGTAAAATCTGGAGATACTTTGTGGTCAATAGCTAAAGTGTTTGATATATCCATAGAGCAATTAAAAAGATTAAATAAATTAAGTACAGATACAATCTATCCAAATCAAGTATTACGAGTAGTTTAAGCATCTTCATAAAACGAAGATGTTTTTCTTTTTTATATAATTTTAAAATTTTTATCATTTCAGGTTTACATTTTAGGAAATAAAAACGTCTTTATTAAGTGTAAGACAAAACAAGCTGGCCAGTAAGTTGAGTTTTATAAATAAAAAATAAATTTAAAGGAGTGAAGTTATAATGGCAACTACAAGTACGTATAGTGCGACTTTAAGTAGATATCAAATTGATTCAATTTTAGACGAACTTAAAGACGCAAAGAAAGAATCATCCGCTTTAGGAACTACAGAGGCTTTTGTAGGTATTATCTTTGGAGTTTTCAGCATGTCAACAGGAGGATTATCTGCATTTATTGCTGGGGTATTAGGAGTAACTTTAGGAGGACATACAATTAATCATGGTTATTTTCATGGAAAATTAGAAAATACTATAGATGCATTTACAGCAGCGAAAGATATACTTCAAGATACTAGTTTTGATAGAATACAAGTGAAAGGTAAATTTTATAAATCTAGTTATGGTGAGGTTATTTCTGATGTATATTTCACAAAAGCACGCCTTAAAGGGACAGATACTTGGATAACAATAAGCTAATTAATACTTTATAAATTAACTCGTTGTGCTAGTTAAAATTTACAAATAGAAAAACTCCAGCAAATTATGTTAACCTATCATTAATAACGACCAAGAAATTAAGATA
>NZ_FRAE01000087.1 GCF_900142235.1 Tepidibacter formicigenes DSM 15518
CTCAACTAAAAAACTTTATTCAAATCAAATCATCTAAAGTTAGAAATACTGTTTCTTTAAAAGCTGATGTTTTACTGGCTTGTATTTCTCAGTTAGTTGCGTTTGTTTTAATGTTTAAGACTAACAATATCCACAATCCTCTTGCTATTAAATCTTTAATTGCTTAAGTTTTTTTAAACTCTATATCCTTTTTAAAAAGGTTTTACTGAACCTTTATTTAACTGCGTCTTTTTTTGAATATTACTGTTAATAACTCTTTCTATTTAGTAATTTCAACTCAATTTTTCTGTGGATAACCTTTCACTCTATTTTGCAACTACCTAAAAGTAAAAATAATTTTTAAAAATATATTTTCAATTTATAAATATGTATGTAGTTAGTAAATAAAAAATACCATGGCAATCCATGGCATTTTTTATTCAAATACAACTTTTCCTTCATTTAATTTTACATTCATATTACAACCTTCTTTAAGCTTACCTTGAAGATACTGCTCAGCAATTTCATCTTCAATATATCTTTGGATAGTTCTCCTTAAAGGTCTTGCACCATATTTTTCATCATATCCTTTTTCTAATATAAAGTCTTTTACTTCGTCTGAAACTTCCATACTCATACCTTTTTCTTTAACCTCATCCATTACATCTTTAAGCATCAAATTAATAATTTGGCGAAGTTCATCCTTTGTAAGGCTTGTAAATACAATAGTTTCATCTACTCTATTTAAAAATTCAGGTCTAAAAATATCCTTTAATGCATCTTTTACACGACTTTCTAAAACATCATATCTATCCTTTGCAAAACCAATATTAGATTTAAAATTAGTACCTGCATTAGATGTCATAATAATTACACTATTTTCAAAGAAAACAGTTCTACCTTGACTATCAGTTAACCTTCCATCTTCAAGAATTTGAAGGAGCATATTAAATACATCTGGATGTGCTTTTTCAATTTCATCTAAAAGAATAACTGAATAAGGCTTTCTTCTAACCATTTCTGTTAGTTGACCACCTTCATCATATCCTACATATCCCGGAGGAGCTCCAATAAGCTTTGAAACTGTATGTTTTTCCATATATTCAGACATATCAATACGAATTAAGGCTTCTTCACTTCCAAACAGTTCACATGATAATGCTTTTACAAGTTCTGTTTTACCTACACCTGTAGGCCCAACAAAAATAAACGAAGTAGGTTTTTTCTTTTTTCTAAATCCAGAACGATTTCTTCTTATTGCTTTTGATAAACTTACAATGGCTTCATGCTGACCTATAATTCTTTTATGAAGCCTATCTTCTAAATTCAATAGTTTTTGAGCTTCTCCTTCTGTAATCTTTTGAACAGGAATTTTTGTCCAAGACTCTATAACAAAGGCAATATCTTCAATAGTAATTTCTACTTCACTATACTTTTTCTCCATTTCTTTTATTTTTTCTTCAATTCTACATTCATCCATTTTGTATTGTGCAGCTTTTTCAAAATCATTATTATTAGATGCCTCTTCTTTTTTATCCTGAATTTTTTCAAGTTCTTCTTTTAAAGCTTGTATCTCCACAAGTCCTTGGTTCTTTAAATTTGCTCTAGAACCAGCCTCATCAATAACATCTATTGCTTTATCTGGTAAATATCTATCAGTAATATACCTTTCTGATAAATTTGCAGCAGCTTCAATTACTTCATCTGATATTTTAACTTTATGATAATCTTCATAATAATCTTTTATTCCCTTTAAAATTTCTATAGTTTCTTCAACAGTTGGCTCTTCAACTTGTACTGGTTGAAATCTTCTTTCAAGGGCAGAATCTTTTTCAATATGCTTTCTATACTCTTCAAGAGTAGTAACCCCTATTACTTGTATTTCTCCTCTAGCTAAAGCTGGTTTTAAAATATTAGCTGCATTCATAGCTCCACCTTGAACTTCACCAGCCCCCATAATATTATGAACCTCATCAATTACTAAAATAACATTTCCACTTTCTTGAGCTTCTTTAATAATATTTTTCATACGTCCTTCAAATTGACCTCTAAATTGAGTTCCTGCTACAACAGCTGTTAAATCTAAAAGATATACTTCAGCATTAAATAATTTTGAAGGAACTTCTTTTTGTGCAATTCTAACAGCTAATCCTTCTGCTATAGCTGTTTTTCCTACCCCAGGCTCTCCTATTAATATAGGATTGTTTTTAGTTCTTCTATTTAAAATTTGTATAGTTCTATCTATTTCTCTATTTCTTCCAATGATTTTATCTACTTCATTATTTTTTGCCTTTTCTGTTAAATTTGTTCCGTATAGTTCTAAAAACTTTCTTTTCTTTTTAGATTTTTTATCTTTCTTTTGAGACTTTTCTTTTACATCTGAAGATTTATTTTCCTTATCTTCAACATCTTTTGATGTAGATGAAACATTAAATAAATTCATAAACATATTATCATTTTCTAAATTTTCTAAATCCATTTCTTCAAAAATGCTGTTCATTTGACTACTTAAATTATCAATATCCTCTGGTGACATTCCTGTTTGCTGCATTAACTGATCAATAATAGGAATACCCTTTTTCTTTGCACAATCTATACATAAACCTTTTATTTCTGATTTTCCATTTTCCATCATTGAAGTAAATACAACTGCTATATTTTTTTTACATTCTGAACATAATTTCATACTAAACCACTCCATATTAAATCAATTATTGGAATTACAATATAATAATACCTTTATTTTAATATATATATGTTATTATAACAATACTGTCAACACTATAATATTACCACAAGTCATTTATATTTAAACCCCTTATATATTTTTAGTTATCTAAATTATTATCCCACTTATATGCTTTAATATTTACTTTATCACCATAAATCCGAACATCCAGAGAAATACTTGACAAAATATATATTTATTAATACCATCGAATTGTAAACATTTATTTCGTTTAAGTAAACAATTAAAAGGAGATATTTTCATGCAATTAATTTTAAGAGCTCACCATTTACTATGCATCCAAGGTTATCAAGGAAAAGGATACAGTAATGAATTTATAAATAATATGAATAAAATAGTAAATATATTGAAAAACAATCTTGATACTAAAATTAAAATAATATCAAAAACGGATTTTATATGTTCTAAATGTCCTAGTAATATTGGAAATGGATTATGTAAATCTGAAACTAAAGTTCATTCATTAGATTCTAAAACTTTAGAAATACTAGATTTGAAAAAAAATCAAATATATGTATATAAAGAAATTCTAAGCATTATAAAAAAAAATCTAACATTAGAAAAATTTCAATATATATGTAAAAACTGTGAATGGTTTAAATATGGTTACTGCGAAAAAGGATTATTTGAAAAATCCTTAATAACTCCTTAAAAATATAAATCATTTGTTTAATTTAAATAAGCTGTAGTATAATATAACTAAGCAGAACTTACGTTCTCTAAATTTTATAATATATAGGAGTTAGTTATGGAACGTAAAATTATACATGTTGATATGGATGCTTTTTTTGCTAGTGTAGAACAAAAAGATAATCCTAAACTTATCGGAAGAGAAACTACTCTTTTAAATGATACAGATGATAAAGATTATCTAGAAAAATTTCTGCTAGAGTTTGCAAAGGATATTTCTAACATTCTAAATAGAAAAAATTTATCTGCAAAAACTATAACTATAAAAATTAAAACTTCTAGCTTTATAAATCATACAAAAAGTAAGACTATACGCAATTATACAAATTCATTTGAAAAAATTTATAAAACAGCTTGTAGTATATTGGCAGAAATAACTTTTGAAGAAGAAATAAGACTAATTGGTCTTACTGTATCAAACTTTTCTGATAATACCATACAGCAACTAACTTTTTTGTAACTAAATTATAATCCAAACCAACTTGTAATATGATGTAAAATCTGTAATAATATACTTACTGCATTAACTAAAAATTTGAGGTGATTTATAAATGATTAAACTTAGAAAAATTTTTTCACTTTTATTAGCATTTATTTTTATTTTTTCTTTCAACAACAATTACATATTTGCAAATAATAAAGATTTTAAAGTAGTAGCATATTGTTCTGACATATTTAAAGATTCTGTTGAAACAAATATTCAATACGATAAAGTAACTCATATAATATATGCTTTTTTAATTCCAACTGAAGATGGCTCTTTAGTTCCAATAAAAAAAGCTGATGAACTAGAGAAACTAGTAAAAAAAGGTCATGAAAATAATGTCAAAGTTTTAATAGCTGTTGGAGGATGGTTTGATGAAAATTATGTACCTCTTGATGCTAGATTTGAAAAAATAGCTGCATCAGATGAATTAAGAAAAAAACTTGTAAATAATATTATGAAGTTTGTAAATGATTATAATCTTGATGGCATTGAAATCGACTGGGAATATCCAAACCCTGGCGATTCTTCTCAAAACTATGAAAAACTGGTATTAGAACTTGGTTCTAAATTAAAAGAAAAAGGAAAATACTTAACAGCAGCGCTTAATGGAGCATGGTCTAAAATAGGAGCTCCAGAAGCATCAAGAGCTGTAACCGAAAATTGTTTAAAAGAATTTGACTGGATAAATGTTATGTCTTATGATATCAATAATGAACAGCACAGCCCATTTTGGCATGCTAACACATCTATAGACTACTGGCTAAACAGAGGTGTTCCTAAAGAAAAAATAGTAATAGGTATTCCTTTTTATGCTCATCCTGACTTTAAGCAATATAGAAATATAGTAGCTCAAAATAAAGAAAATGCCTATACAGATATGGCTATAATAGATTCTATTAATTATTATTATAATGGCATAAATACTATAAAAGAAAAAACTAGACTAGCACTAAAAAAAGCATCTGGAGTTATGTTGTTTGATGTTAATGAAGATACTTTAGATGATTTAAGTCTTGTAAAAGCTATAAACGATACTATAAATGAAGTTTCTTCTATGTCAAAAGAGAAGTTTAACAATAAAATTTATTTTATAATAAATAACCGTGAATTGACATTTAATGAAGATGAAAATATGGGAATTCCTTTTATCGATGAAAATAACAGAACATTGATTCCTATAAGAAAACCTCTTGAGGCTATAGGTGCAAAAGTTTCTTTTGATGAAAAAAATTATATTGTAATTGCTAAAAAAGATAATATTACTATTGAAATACCAATAAATAAAGACTACATTTATATTGATAACCAAAAATTAAAAATGGACACAAAAGCCTTTATAAAAGGGGAAAGAACTTATATACCTTTAAGATATGTATTTGAAGGATTTGGATATAATATTGATTGGCATGAAGAAAGTAAAACTATTATAATAAACAAGTAAAAATAATTAAGTAACAAAACAGCAAGGTTATTCGCCTTGCTGTTAACAATCATTGTCACGCCCAAGTAGAGGTAACGCCAATGAGTTGCTTTATAAATTATTTTTTTGGAAGTATAACATTTATTTCATTCTCATTAAAAGCTTCCATTAATTCTTTATTAGGCATCTTATCTGTAATAATCAAATCAATTTGTGATAAATCAGCAAACTTGAAAAATGTATTTTTTCCAAACTTTGAATGATCTGCTAATACTATAACTTGTTCTGCTTGTTCAACCATTTTTTTCATTACAAATCCATCTTCCTCATGAACAACAGTTAATCCATTTTGTGTAATTCCACCTACACCTATAAACGCTTTATGAGCATAATAATTGGAAAGCATTGATATAGTTGCTGATCCGTATAGATAACGGTGTTCTTGATTTAACTGCCCACCCACTAAGTAAATGTCTACATTTTTCTTGTTTGATAATATGTCTGCTACATTAATTGAATTTGTTACAACTGAACAATTATCTATATCCAAAAACTCTGCACATGCTTGTACAGTTGTGGATGTATCCATAATTATTTTTTCTCCAGTTTTAATCAGTGAGGATGCCAATTTTCCAATCTCTTTTTTTTCTTCTGATCCATAATGAAGACGGTCTTTATAATTTTTAATTTCATTTTGAATAGTAGGCAAAATCGCACCACCATGTGTTCTAAGTACCACTCCATTTTTTTCTAACTTTACTAAATCTCTTCTTGCCGTGTCCCTTGAAATATCGCACAAACTGCAAATTTTTTCTACATTAATTCTTTTATTTTTCTTTAAATAATCTAAAATTACTTGCATTCGTTCTTCTTGATACAAGTACCCTCACCTCAATATTTAATTTATAATTTAATTATAATCATTTTTGAGTATTTTTTCAAGCATTATTAAGTATTTTTATTTTTTTATGCATTATTTACTTAAAATTACTCATCTATCAATTATTTTTTATATAACATTTCTACATGTGGAATATCATCTTCTAAATATGTATCAGATACTTGTTCAAATCCTAAGCTTTTATAAAAATTAATTAAATATTCTTGTGCTGAAATTCTTATTGATTTTTCATTTAATTTATTTTCTATAAAATCAATTGCATTCAACATCATCTGTCTTGCCAATCCTTTTTTGCGATAATTTTTATTAACCAAAACTCTTCCTATTGATATTTCATCATAAGAAATTCCCTTTTCTAAAACTCTTAAATATGCACTAATTGTATCATTTTCTTTCATAAATAAATGATATGCATTCTTATCTTTATCATCACAATCCTGATAAGCGCATTCCTGCTCTACTACGAATACTTCATTTCTAGCTTTTAAAATCTCATATATTTCTTCTACATTTAATTCTTCAAACTTTTTTATTTTCCAACTCATTTCTTTCTCTCCTTTTTTATTCTATTATACTAATTTTTATTTCTTCTTCATAGCTTTTACCAATATATTTTTAGTATAGAATTATTAATACAAAAGCGACCCAATTTAAATTAGATCGCTTTTAATAACAAATTATTTACATTTTTGAACTATTATATAATATTAATACATGTCTAAATTTGAAGTATATTTCCCAAGAAATAGTGAAAATTTTACAAGTTGAGCATTTTATTGATTTATTTAACTTGTTATTATTTTAATAATTTCATTTATACTTGCGCCTTTTTTAATTACTTTTTCTCCTGGAACTATTTGTTTAGTTTCTTTTAATATACTTAAAAAAAAGTCAACGCTTTCTTTATCATCAATTAGCTTTTCCTCATAAAGAGCGTTTAATACCTTATCATAACTTTTGCCTAAAAGACTTAATAAAGTATTAATCTGCCATCCTCTACTTATCAATCCTTTATTAGTTAAAACTTTACCAGCTTCAAAAATATCTAATGTTTTTAAATTAAACATAATTTTGAAATCCTGCTTATTACTTATTAATCCACTTTCATATAATAATTCTGAAATTTCATCACAAGTATATTCATCTTCAATTTTAATAGTAACATATTCTTCATTATTTTCTTGCTGTACTTTTTCTTTCTCTAAGTTTTGTAAATCATTTTCTTCATTTATCTTTAAAGTATCTATTTTCACATTATTATTTACAGCTTCTTTTGTTTTTACATTATTTTTATTATAAATAAGGTTTATGGAAGAAGATATTATTAATCCTAATGATAACCCTACTATAAATACACAACAAATTATCTTTTTCAATCTAACCCTCCCTCTATATACTTTTATTTTCTCTTAAATACTCTCTATTTCTTACAATTTCATAAATTGATAGATATAATTTTTGGATATAACTTCAACATATTCAATTTTATGGATATAGAAATGTATAACCCCAGAAAATCAGTGTTTTTACCAAAATATTACTGGAATTAATCCACTAATTTCATGGCGACGTACCCTCCCATGTCTCACAGGATCAATGTCCCTAAATTCCTTCGTTCAGTCTATCCATGATGTGGTATCAGCTATGCTCCTTTGCGGGGTCAAATGCCCTAATGGTTAATATATCTGCTGAATTCCTAGCTATATT
>NZ_FRAE01000105.1 GCF_900142235.1 Tepidibacter formicigenes DSM 15518
TACTCTCTTACTTTCCATGCATTCTAAACACATATACTCTGTATATCCCTTTTCTAGCCTCCCACAGTCCATTGCTTTTTCAACTGTTTCTATAACATCTGCCCTTATTACCTTCGGAATTCTTTTAATTTTTTTCTTTAAAAAGTTTTGCCAATTATCTTGCAATATTTTTTTTAATGTTACTTTAGTCATCTCTTCATCTCTCTTTTTTCAATACTTATACATATATTTTAGCAAGTTTTCCACAGATTTTGAAATTTTATAATTTCCTACTTAATATAAAAAAGTCTTTATTCTAAAGATTTTACAATGTAGACTTTTTTAAAATTTCATAGCGCCAACGAATTCTAACGAGTTCCGTTGCTTAAAACTCATAACGGAATTTATATTTATCCACAATTTAAATAGGAATATAATTTTCTATTCGTTATAAAAAAATAATCTCTATACAAAATTGTATAAAGAGATTATTTTTTTATTTAATAGCTTCTTCTAGCAAAATCTACGAATTTAAATTTATCTGGTCTATGTCTAGACTCTGTATATTGAAATAGGCTTGTATCGTCTAAATAAATATAGTTTTTTACAACTACAATCATATTATAATTTTCTAAATCCAAATATTTCTTATCTTCTTCTGTAGCTTGCTGTACTGTAATTTCCTTTTTGGCAAAACCAATTCTAAGGCCTAACTCATTTTCAATATATTCAAATATTGAGTCTTCACATATATCCTTAGTTAATACGGGTACAAATTTTTTATTAAAGAAATCTTTATCTAAGATTATTTTTTTATCTCCTATTTCTCTTACTCTTATAACTTTCCAAACCTCGTCATCTTTAGATACATTTAATTGCTTCATCAAGAATTTATCTGGCTTAATCAATTCTAGTTCTTTTACAATTGTGCTTGATTTTACACCTATTTTTTCAGATAATTCCTTAAAGCTTGTTAATCCTGATACTGGAAAATCAAATTTGTTAATATCTAATACAAAAGATCCTTTCCCTTTTATTTTCTGGATATATCCATTTTGCTCTAATAAATTTAATGATTTTCTTATTGTATCTCTAGATACACTATATTCTTTCATAAGCTCATTTTCAGATGAAAGTTTTGTATTAGACTCAATCTCTCCACTTTCTATTTTAGTTATAATTTCATTATAAATAGCTAAATACTTGCTAACCATATTTTATCACCTTACGGTATTTTAACATCTTTAGTATTATTTTTCAATATGGTAAACAATAGATTCATATGGTCTTAACTTTATTTTCTTAAACTCATTTGAAGAGTTACTATAATTTGAAATTAAAATATTACTTTCATATTCATCAAAATTCAGTTGAGAAGGTAATTTAAATATAGTTTCTTTTCCATAGAAATTATTTATTACCAATAATTTTTCATTCTTATAAGTTCTTATATATGCAAATATATCTTCATGTTCTTCTAATATAGGTTCATAATCTCCATATGAGATAATATCAAATTCTTTTCTCAATTTAATTAGTTTTTGATAATGATAAAAAATAGAGTTTTTATCATTTAATGCGTCTTGGGCATTAATTTCTTTATAATTTTTAGATACTGATAGCCATGGCGTTCCTATTGTAAATCCAGCATTATTACTATTATTCCATTGCATTGGAGTACGTGAATTATCACGTGACTTTGACTTTAAGATTTTAATTATTTCTTTTTCATCCTTACCTTGATTTTTTAAAATTTTATAATAATTAATTGACTCTACATCCTTATATAAATTAATGTTATCAAAATATGGATTTGTCATACCAAATTCTTCACCTTGATAAATATAAGGTGTTCCCCTCATCATGTGTATTGTAGTTGCTAACATTTTTGCTGATTCTTTATGATATTTTTTATCATCTCCAAAACGAGATACAATACGTGGTTGATCATGATTACACCAAAACACAGCATTCCATCCATTACCTTTTTGCATTCCAACTTACCAAGAATTAAAAATTTCTTTTAATTTCTTAAAATCAAAATCCATCAAAGTCCACTTATCTCCATTGTCATAATCAACTTTTAAATGATGAAAATTAAATACCATAGATAACTCTTTTTCTTCTGGATTTGAATATTTAATACAATTATCTATTGTTGTTGATGACATTTCACCCACAGTTATGATATCTTCATATTTACCAAATGTTTGTCTATTTAATTCTTTTAAATATTGATGAATACGAGGTCCATCTGTATAAAAACGACGACCATCACCTTTATAATCATCTTCATATTTATCAGGCTTTGATATTAAATTAATAACATCTAAACGAAATCCTTTTACTCCTTTTCCAATCCAAAAATTAACAATATCAAAAACTTCTTTTTTTACTTCTTCATTTTCCCAGTTAAGATCAGCTTGAGTTACATCAAATAAATGTAGATAATATTCATTAAATTCTTTTACATATTCCCAAGCTGAGCCTCCAAATTTTGATATCCAATTTGTTGGTTCTTTTCCCTCTTTAGGCTTTTTGAAAATATAATAATTCTTATATTTTTCATCTCCATTTATAGCTTTTTTAAACCATTTATGCTGGGTAGATGTATGGTTAAATACCATATCCAGCATAATATCAATACCTCTTTTATTAGCCTCTAAAACCAACTCCTCAAAATCTTCCATAGTTCCAAAACGTGGATCAATATTGCAATAATCTTCAACATCATATCCATTGTCTTTTTGAGGAGAAATATAAAAAGGAGTTAACCATATATAATCTACTCCTAATGTTTTTAAATAATCTAATTTATAAGTAACACCTTTTAAATCTCCAAAACCATCTCCATTAGAATCATTAAATGACTTAGGATATATTTGATAAACTACACTCTTTTTGAAATCTTTCATAAAATACGCTCCTTTATAAATTATATAATCCCCCTTTAGAAACGTTTTCATTTTTATCATTTATGTACGTACAAGTTGTTTATGTTTTTATTATACCTTGTACGTACATGTTAGTCAATATTTATTTATATAATTTTATAATTAATTGAAATATTATAAAATTATTATTATGCTTTTTAAATTAAAAATTTTTAAAATTTATGTTTATATTAAATTATTTTAGGTATATATTTGTTAGATAATTATTTAAATTAGGAGGTATTTATTATGAAAAAATTTATTTGTAAAATATGTGGTTATGTACATGAAGGAACAGAGGCACCTGATGTCTGTCCTCAATGTAAAGCACCAAAAGAGCAATTTATAGTTCAAGACAATACAAAATTAACATGGGCAGATGAACATTTTGTAGGAATAGCTAAAGATGTAGATCCTGAAATATTAGAAGGACTTCGTCAAAACTTTTTAGGAGAATGTACTGAAGTAGGTATGTATCTTGCTATGAGTCGCCAAGCTGATCGCGAAGGATATCCTGAAGTTGCTGAAGCATATAAAAGAATAGCTTGGGAAGAAGCTGAGCATGCTGCAAAATTTGCAGAACTTTTAGGTGAAGTTGTTACAGATAGCACAGAGAAAAACTTACAAATGAGAGTAGATGCAGAGCATGGTGCGTGTATGGGTAAAAAAGAATTAGCTACTAAAGCTAAAGAATTAAATTTAGATGCAATTCATGATACTGTTCATGAAATGTGTAAAGATGAAGCTAGACATGGAATGGCTTTTGCTGGTTTGTTAAAGAGATACTTCAGAAAGTAAATTGTCTAAAATTGAAATATATTTCCAAAAATAAAAAATCAATTCATCTATA
Organism: Tepidibacter formicigenes DSM 15518; assembly: GCF_900142235.1. Taxonomy (GTDB): domain Bacteria; phylum Bacillota; class Clostridia; order Peptostreptococcales; family Peptostreptococcaceae; genus Tepidibacter; species Tepidibacter formicigenes. The sequence goes on from NZ_FRAE01000105.1 coordinate 3,763, forward strand.
AATATAGATGGATTGATTTTTTATATACAAGCACAAACCTTGTTACGACCTGTTTGTTTAGCTTTATAAAGAGCTTCATCAGCTTTCATAACTAATTCATCTAAGTTTCCTACAGTATCTGGATAAGTTGCTACTCCGATTGAAACTGTAACATTTATATTTGCATTATCCAATAATATAAATTTATGATTTTGTATATCTCTTCTTATTCGTTCTCCAACTTCTAAAGCTTGATAATACGAACAGTTTGGTAATAAAATCGAAAATTCTTCTCCACCTATTCGAGATATAATATCACCTGTTCTACAAGACCTACATAAAATTCTTCCTAATTCTTGTAAAACCAAATTTCCATTTTGATGCCCATGAGTATCATTTACTTTTTTAAAATAATCAATATCTATAATTAGAATAGAAAGTTTTTCTTTATCTTCTTTAACTTTATTAATTAATTTATTTAAAACTAAATCAAATTCACGAACATTATTTAATCCTGTAAGAAAATCTTTAATAGATTGCTCTTTAAACATTCTAAACCTCTCATTATCAGTTTTAACATGCCATACTAGATAATATACAAAAACACCAGCAGATATTGCTATAATCCAATAATTTAAAAATATATAAATAATATCATTCCTATTTTTAAGTAAAATAACTAAAGAAATAGTAATCATAATTAAAGCATATAAATTCATAAAAAGCCATTTTTTCCATTCTTTTATTTTAGCCTCTAATATAAAACTACATACAATAGCAATATTTAACATGTTAATAGATGCAATTACCGAAGATATATTTACTCCAAAATATGATATTCTAAATATACCTATAATTACACCTCTAACTATAGTAGGTATTATTCCTCCATAGATTCCTGACAAAATAATAGCAATATGTCTAAGGTCTAGTATAGTAGTATTTCCTATATGAATACTAAAAATCATCAATATACATCCTAAAATTCCTCCTACTATACCAAACAAGTATCTACTTTTTAAAGAAGAATCATTAGTTAAAGGCTTGTTTTTATATGTCTGCCGTTACCAAAAATCTATAAAACTTTATAAGAAGATTATAAAAGTTTATAGCTTTTGTTTCTTTCCTACTTCACAATGTCCGATTTTGCCTAAGCTACTTTCGTTTGCTATAACACTCCATAGGCTTTGTTACCTAAAAAGGTAATAGGGTGTAACGAATCCCCAATTTAGAATATCTTTTTAAAATGATATTTCTAAACCATTAAACTAAACCATAATTTGCAAGGTTATATGAAGCATTTTTATCCCTATCACAAATAAAACCACAGTTAGAACACTTATAAACTCTATCTAA
>NZ_FRAE01000089.1 GCF_900142235.1 Tepidibacter formicigenes DSM 15518
AAGGTCTATTTCTCAACTAAAAAACTTTATTCAAATCAAATCATCTAAAGTTAGAAATACTGTTTCTTTAAAAGCTGATGTTTTACTGGCTTGTATTTCTCAGTTAGTTGCGTTTGTTTTAATGTTTAAGACTAACAATATCCACAATCCTCTTGCTATTAAATCTTTAATTGCTTAAGTTTTTTTAAACTCTATATCCTTTTTAAAAAGGTTTTACTGAACCTTTATTTAACTGCGTCTTTTTTTGAATATTACTGTTAATAACTCTTTCTATTTAGTAATTTCAACTCAATTTTTCTGTGGATAACCTTTCACTCTATTTTGCAACTACCTAAACTGTTTCTTTCTCAAATTCTTTTTTATTTAAAACATGTTTTTGTAAAAGTCCTGCTGTAACTCCACCTGTAATTCCACCTAAAATCACTATAATTAAAGTTGGCATTGAACTAGCTATAGGAGCAAAGTTTCCCGCCATAAAAGCATCTCTTGTTGTTCCAGCAACAGCAATTCCAAGTGCCATATCAATCCATGCAGCTCCATCTTCATTATTCACTATTCCAATATAATGATTCATGTACCACATAACTCCAATTATCATAAGTCCCGCAAACCATCCACCTGCAATCCCATAAGCACCTGCAAAAGCACCCCAAACTCCCATTACAAACATACCTGCAATAGCAGTTCCAATAATAGTTCCTAAATGTTTCAAAATTTTACACCTCCTAATTTTTTTAGATTTATATTTCAGTTTCAGGAAAACATTTTCCTAAAACTGGCATTAAATCTCAAGATTTAATTTTAAAAAACATTTATATATAATTTATTCATGATACATATTATATATAATATGTCTATTTTCAGCAATATATTATATGCTATACACTTATATTATGTACTTTATTTGTGAGCAAAAAAAGAGAGAGCCCTGAAATAATGGCTCTCCCTTCTCTGGCCCAAATATTGTTTTGTTATTTTTATTTTAATATATGAAAGTTTGAATGTCAATGTATTTTTTTAATTTTCTGAAAAATTATTCTTCCCAAAGTTTTTTATTACTTGTTGACACTGCTATTGCTCCACTTTTTAACACTTGTATTACTTCTTCCTTTTTTTCTACAAGTCCTCCTGCTATTATAGGTATATTCGTTTGTTCACTTATCTTTTTTATAACTTTAGGCATTATTCCAGGCATTATTTCTATAGCTTGAGGTCTAACCTTTTTTAAGCTATCTAAGGCACTTTCTAAAGACATAGAATCTAGCAAGAAAAATCTTTGAACTACATTTAAGTTCTTATCTAGTGCTCTTTTAACAAGATTTGTTTTAGTTGTTATTACTCCCTCTACATCTAAGTGCTGTATTATGTAATCTATAACTATAGGATTAGAAGCAATTCCTGTAATCATATCTAGATGTACAAATACTTTTTTATTATTCTTATTTAATAGCTGTACCTTTTCTTTTAAAGTGATTATATCTCCATATAGTAAAAATATAACACTACAATCTGACTTTATAGCTAATTCTAGTCCTTTATCATTTTTTACTGCAGCAATTACAGGATTATATTCTAATAATTCTCTCAACTTAATACCTCCTAATGATATTATATAACTCATTATATAATACTATATAGAACTTGAAAATATCCACAGTTTGTACATAAAAAATAAAAAGAACCCTTAAATTAAGGATTCTTTCTATTTATTTTACTTCCAGCAATCATTTTTACGATGTATTTTCCTTCATAATCATTATTTTCTTCTTCATCCAATAATTTCTTGGATGATATACTTATAAATAGTGCGCCTATTGGTGCTGTAATTAATATAGATAACACGGCTATTGCTAAAATAATATCTCCAGATACTACTCCTACAGCTAAAGGTACTGCTCCAATTGCAGCCTGTACTGTTGCTTTTGGAATATATGAAATTATACAAAATAATCTTTCTTTATAATTTAAATCTGTTCCTAAAACGGATAATGCTACTCCTATACTTCTTGCTACAAGCCCAATAAGTATTATAATAAGCCCTTTAACCCCAGATTCAAATGCAACTGAAATATTAACCTGTGCTCCTACCAATACAAAAAGTAGTATTTGTGCAAATGCCCATATCTTATTAAAACTATCAGCCATTTTTTTATGCATTTCTTGTGACTTTTCTCTCATAATAAATCCAATAGTCATAACACCTAACAATGATGCTATTTCGATTTTATCCTTTAATGAAGCCTCTATTGCAGTAAGCAATATTGCAGTGCTAAGTACAACTAATACCTTCTTGGTATCATCAATATAATATTTGTTTAAAATCTTTATTATTATAAATGCTGCAATTACACCTAAAGCTATACCTAAAATTATTGATAATGGTATACCCAAAATCTGTATACCAATATTAATGTTTTTACCACTATATAAACCTAAAAATGTTCCAAATATTGTAATAGCAAAAACATCATCAATAGACGAACCAGCAAGCATTAATGTTGGAACCCCTTTTTTTGAACCTATTCCCCTTTGAATCAAATCAAGCATTTGAGGAACTACTACAGCAGGAGAAACCGCAGCGATTATAAATCCAAGTATTCCTCCTTCAATAAAAGAAAACCCTAAAACTTTTGTAGAAACAATAGCAATAGTAAATCCTTCTATTATTCCAGGAATGCAACCTAATTTTAAAGCAGTATTTCCAACTCTTTTTAATTCATTTCTACTTATTCCAAAACCTGCTCTTAATAATATTACAATCAAGGCAAGCTTTCTTAAATCTGAAGATATATTTAATATCTCTGGACTAATTAAATTTAATCCATAAGGACCAATTATTACACCTAAAATCAACATACCTAAAAGCCCAGGTAGCTTTAATTTTTCAAAAATCTGGTTTGCTAGCAATCCTAACAATATAATAACAGCTAAACTAGTTGCCACAAAAATACCTCCTTTATTTTAATTTTTCCAATAAACACAAAAAACTCCTATAGATAACATAAATATTATCTATAGGAGTCATCAGCATTTAAGCATTTTCGGCGAACTCCATCACCATCAATTATATATTATAACATAAAGTATAATTTTTCAAGTTAAATTTATAATTAATAAAACTCACTAAGATTATCTATCTTATTTAAAACTCTCGCTTTTTCTTCTCCAGTAAGAGGCGTTGGTTTATAATCATTTCTAGATTTTATAGAAGAAATTGAGCATGGAATAATATTTTTTGAAGAGTTTACAAGCTCATTATTTTCAAAGGTAAAGGTTTGTTGAAAAATAAAAGTATCCTTATCTGATGGATTTCTATTTCCTCCAAAACAAAAATTACCTAAGCTATATACTATATATTTATCTTTATATTTTTCTATCCCCTGAATCACATGAGGATGATGCCCTAAAACTAAATCTGCTCCATTATCTATTGCATAGTGACCTATATTTTTTTGTATATTATTTGGATAGTATTTATTTTCTTCTCCCCAATGAAAATTTACTATAATTAAATTACTATTTAACTTCATATATTCTAAATCATTTTTTATTTGTCTTTTTAAATAATTAGAGTTATTCCACACCTTATATCCAAGTATTCCTACCTTTATTCCTTTTACATCTTTTATATACTTATTTTCATATCCAAAATATCCTATACCGTTATCTTTTAAAATATCAATTGTATTTTTATATCCTTTTTCTAAATAATCGTATGTATGGTTGTTAGCAATATTTACAGCTTCTATACTCCCCTGCTTTAATATATTAACATATGATGGCTTTCCTTTAAAAGCAAATTTCTTGTCCTCACTTTTATATGCATTTGTTAATGGACCTTCTAAATTTATTATAGTAATATCATCTTTAGAAAAAAATTTTTTGACATTTTCAAAAAAGTATGCAAAATCGCTTTTTTGATTTTCAAATTCATGATTAAAGCTATTGGTCCAATTACTGCCCTTATAATTTCCAAATGTGCAATCACCTACAGCACTTATACTAATTTTCTTGATATTTTCACCATCTATTATTTTATTATTCTCTTCATTTGTTTTACTATTATTATCTAAACAGGCATATTCCTTAAAATTAGAAAAACTGCATAAGAATAATATAATTCCTAAAATAGTAAAACAAGTAATTAATCTTATTTTATTTTTTCTTTTTCTTTCTTTGTTTTTATCTACTCTACTTCCCATTTTATATCTCCTAACATTATTATATTAAATTTTTTGTTTTATTATCATTAAATATTTTTTCATTTTCTTCCAAAAAAGCTGTTTAAAAAGTGACTATATGTGTATAATATTATTGTTAGCAGTTGTTCTTTTAAATTATATCTGCTATAATTTAATTAAATTTTATAACTTTAATTTAGAGGAGGATTTTACTATGGCTTACAAAATTAATGATGCTTGCATAAGCTGTGGAGCTTGTGAACCAGAATGTCCAGTTAACGCTATAAGTGCTGGAGATGACAAATATGTTATAGATGCTGACACTTGCATCGATTGTGGCGCTTGCGCTGGAGTATGTCCAGTAGACGCACCTCAACCAGAATAGTATATACATAAAGAAGCTACCAATTATCTGGTAGCTTCTTCTTTTTCATTAAGTAAATAAGATAATGTAAATAAACTTTCTGTAAGATGAACATTTTCAACTACTACATTTCCATCTAATTGCAAATCAACTGGAGCAAAATTCCATATACCACTTATTCCTGCTTTAACTAATTTATTAGCAATATCTTGAGCACTTTCTTTTGGTGTACATATTACTGCTATCTTTATATTATTTTCTTTTATATATTCTTCCATTACTTCTACATCTAATATCTCAAGATCTCTTATTTTAAGCCCTATAAATCTAGGGTTAGCTTCAAATAATGCTTTTATCTCAAATCCTGATTTTTGAAATCCTGAATAATTTGCAATAGCTTGACCTAGATTTCCAGCACCTACTATTATAGTATTATATGTATTATGCAGTCCTAATATTTTACTTATTTCACTATAAAGTTCTTCAACATTGTATCCATATCCCTGCTGTCCAAATCCTCCAAAATTGTTTAAATCTTGTCTTATTTGAGAAGCAGTAAAACCTATTATTTCACTTAATTCTTTAGAAGAAATTCTATATATTTCTCTTTCTAATAAATCCTTTAAATATCTATGATATTTTGGCAATCTTCTTATAACCGCCATTGAAATCTGTTTAGCCATCTCTTCACCTACTCCACCTATTTTGTATAATTTTGATTTTGATATAATTGTAACAAAGTGTTTTTATAATGTCAATTTTCCCATTAACTATTATATCATAATTATTCAATTTTTTTAATATCCATAAATATATTACAAAACTTGATTATATATTACTAAAATTTTATAATTTTATTAACTGTTTATATATAATTACCATAGTATTTAAATTTTCTTAATCCATAAATTAATATTGGAAGTTTTTATTAGGAGGTAACTTAATGATTGTACTATCTTGTAATAATATAAATAAAAGCTTTGGAATAGATCTTATATTAGAAAATATAAGCTTTACTGTAAATGCCGGAGATAAAGTAGGTTTAGTGGGTGTAAACGGAACAGGAAAAACTACATTATTTAAAATAATTTCTGGAGAATATGGATATGATAGCGGTGAAATATATGTATCTAAAAACACAGAGATAGGATACCTAGAACAGAATATGAATTTTGAATCTAATAACAAAATATTAGATGAGGTTTTAACAGTATTTGATGATTTAATTAAAATGGAAAAATATTTAAGAGATTTAGAAATAAAAATATCTGAACAAAGTAAAAAAGGAGATTCTAAAGACCTTCAAAATCTAATGAATGAGTACTCTAAAAAATTAGAAGAATTCTCAAGCAAAAATGGGTATGGATATAAATCTGAGGCAAAGGGTGTTTTAAAAGGTCTTGGATTCAATAATGAAGATTTTTATAAAAATGTAAATATATTATCAGGAGGAGAAAAAACTAGAGTATTACTTGCAAAGCTTCTTCTTAAAAAACCTACTTTACTTCTATTAGACGAGCCCACTAACCACCTAGATACAGATGCTGTAGAATGGCTTGAAGTTTTTTTAAAGCAGTACAAAGGAACTGTTTTTATTATTTCCCACGATAGATATTTTCTGGATCAAGTAGTAAATAGAGTATTCGAGCTTCACAATAAAAAGCTTAACTCTTATAGCGGAAATTACTCTACTTTTATTAAAAAATCAAAAATCGAAAAAGAACTTGAAATAAAAAAATACGAAGAACAACAAAGAGAAATAAAAAAACAAGAAGAAGTAATAGATAAATTAAAAGCATTCGGAAGAGAAAAACATATAAAAAGAGCGAAAAGTAGAGAAAAAGCCTTAAATAAAATAGATATAATGGAAAAACCTGAAATTTATAGAAAAAAGGCAAACATAAGATTTGAACCATGCGTTACTAGTGGACATGATGTATTAGCTGTTAATAATTTATCCATGGCCTATAATGAAAATCAGTTATTTAAAAATGTTAGTTTTAATATATACAAAGGTGAAAAAGTTGCATTAATTGGCCCTAATGGAATAGGTAAGTCTACATTATTTAAAATATTAATGAAAGAATTAAATCCTATATTTGGAGATTTTAAACTTGGAACTAATGTAAATATAGGATATTTTCATCAAGAACAAAAGACCCTTAATTTAGATAATACAATAATAGATGAAATTTGGAATGAAAATCCCAATTTAAATCAAACTACAATAAGAACAATGCTAGCTTCTTTTTTATTTGAAGGAGAAGAAGTATTTAAGAAAATATCTACATTAAGCGGTGGAGAAAGAGCAAGAGTAGCTCTACTTAAATTAATGCTTTCAAAATCTAACTTCTTACTATTAGACGAGCCTACCAATCACTTAGATATAGATTCTAAAGAAGTATTAGAAGATGCTCTTTCAAATTATGAAGGCACTTTATTTATAATATCTCATGATAGATATTTTTTAAATAAAGTTGCAGATAAAGTATTTTTACTTACAAAAGATGGAATTAAAGAATATCATGGTAATTACGATTATTATATAGAAAAAAGAAAGCAATCTGAAGAAGTAATTGAATATACTCAAGAAAAAACGAAAACACAGCAAAAAGAAGAAAAAAGAAAGGAAAGAGAAAAAAAAGAGCTTGAAAAAAAACTTAGAATAAAAAGACAAAACATAGAAAAAGAAATAATAAATGTTGAATCTCAAATAGAAGAATTAGATAAATTGATGTGTATGGAAGAAGTATATTCAGATTCTCAAAAGTCAAAAGAAATTCATCAAAATAAAGCTGAACTTGAAGAAAAGCTTGAAAAGTTATATGAAAAATGGGAAGAACTTGTAAGCTAAAAACCTTTTGTAAACCAATATCCTTTAAGCAGTTGACTATTTATAGTTTTAGTTATAAAATATAATTGTAAACCCAATTTATTTATTTGTTTACAAAAGGAGCATTCCTGTAATGAATAAATTTGAACTTTGATAAAAAAAGTACCTCCTGATAGAATACAGGGTGTAAGATTGCAACTTACCCCGAATTAAAATAAGACTATCAATGGAGGTACTACAAATGAATTATACACAAAATAAAAAGATTTCGCAAATAACAGAATCAACTTTAATTATCGGAATAGATATAGCTAAGCATTCACATGTTGCTAGAGCTCAAGATTTTAGAGGAATTGAATTAGATAAGTATATTGAAGTTTCAAATTCTATTGAAGGGTTTAATAAATTAATTAAATGGCTTGATCTAATATGCAAAAAGCACTCAAAAGATAATG
>NZ_FRAE01000090.1 GCF_900142235.1 Tepidibacter formicigenes DSM 15518
TATCTTTATTGACTTTTTGTTTTTATAATATATAAAATCACAACTCTGAATACATAAAATAGGAAATTTTAGAAAACAATTATTTAAATAAACCGAATATGTATTTAATTTCCCTATAAAAAAGTCTTTATTCTAAAGGTTTTACAATGTAGACTTTTTTAAAATTTCATGTCGCCAACGAGTCCTAACGGACTCCGTTGCTCAAAATAGTTGATACTTTTATTCAGTTACCAAAGTTATCAGCAGTTTAAAAAATTTATAATTTCTATAGATTAAAAAATGATATTAAAGTAGCCATGGCATTTGCCATGGCTACTTTACAATCGCTATCTCTTGATGAAATAAATTATCTTTTATATATGTATTCATATACATATTATGATATTTCTTATTCAGTTTTCTGACTATATCAAGGCCCAAGCCTCTATCATTTCCTTTTGTTGAGTATCCTTTCTCAAAAATTCTATTTATTTCAGGTTTTGTTTTAAATGAATTTGAAATTATAATATAAATTTCATCTTCATCATTTCCTATTCCAATATTAACCATTTTAACATCTGATTCAATACTAGCCTCTACTGCATTATCAATTAATATCCCTAATATTTTACAAATATCTATATCCTTTAATATAAAATCTTCTATATCATTAACTATATTTAAACTTAAATTTAACCCCAAAGAAACTGCTTTTGCTAACTTTATACTTATTAGCCCTTTAACAGGAATATTTTTTATATTTATAAGTCCATATATATTAACGTCCATATATTTATCATTTACTAGATTCTCATAGAAATACTTTTTCAGCCCTTCCATGTTGTTACTTGATATATATCCACTTATACACATTAAAATATTTCTATAATCATATTTAAATTTTCTTATGTTTTCAAGAGATTCTTCTATCATATTTGCATATAGCTGAATATTCTTTTTTTCATTTTTCTCTATATATAATTTATTTAAAAAAGAAAATATAACATAGCTTACAAGTATACAACATAAAAATATAAGTATAAAAAATAAAATAAATTTATTCATACTTATATCAGCATTTACATATTCAAAGCTATATATAATCGTTGCAAATATTATTATTATGAAAATTGTATGCAACCAAAGTATTTTATTTTCTTCTAATATAATATCATTTCTTAAGTTTAAAATATTTATTTTCCTTAATAAACTAGCTATTAATACAGCCATAAAAATTATTAATACTTCAAAAAAAATATCTCCCAAGAAGCTATATGTATCTAAAATATTAGTATACTCGTATAATGTGTAACCAACAACTACATCTGATAAGTGAAATATGCCAAATGTTATAATATATATTTTAAAAAAACGTGATTTATTTTTTGAATAAACTAAATATATTCCAAAGCTGAGAATTAAATAATATATACCTAACCTTAAAAAATCAGGACATATATATACTAACAATGTTTCTAATAAAGATAAAAAAATCATTAAATTTACTTCATAAAATAAATTATAATCTTTATAATTCCCTAATTTTTTAAAAACAAATATAAATGAATATGTAAAAATATATGTCATAACAAAGTTTTCAAGACTATTCATCCTTCATCAGTCCCTTAATGCGACTTCTTGATAAAAGGCTTTTTTGACCATTTTTCATAAGAACATATAAATTATTTAAATCTTTATTTATCATTTTTATATAGTCTTTATTTAAAATACACGCTCTATGAGACTTATAAAATCTTTCATCAAGCTCTTTTTCTATCTCTTTAAAACTACCATTAAATTCTATAATACTGTCTATGGTAGATACTCTTATTTTTCGTGGTATCCCAGTAGTTTCAAACTTTATAATTTCACTAAGCTTTAGTATATATTCTCTTTTTCCAGATTTAATAGTTATGCTAGATTCATCTTCTTCATTTACACTATTTTTATATATTATATCTAAGTTTTCTAATAATCTATATTCAATATTATCAGTTTTATCAATAAAATCTAAAGCTTTTAATTTATATTTAAATATCTTCATAACCATAACAGAATGATTTGTTATGAATATAATTTCTCCATTCTTATCATATTTTCTAATTTCTTTTGCCAGATTCATTCCATTTTGATTATTTTTAAGTTCTATATCTAAAATATAAATATTTTTCTTATCTAAATTTTTCTTTACATACTCAATAATACCATCAGTACAATCTCTTATTAAGCCTATATTAAATTTATACTCAACTTTAGAAATAGTATTATTATAATTATCAATTATGTTCACAATTCTTTTAAGCATTTCTTTGTTATCTTCACAAACTATGACATTAAACATAATAATCCCCCAAGAATCACAAATTTTTCCTGTATGAAAAATATTATAACATTTTTTTACTTTTTTTAAATTAATTTTTAATTTTAGTTATAATTTTCTATTCATTATAAAAAGCCTTAAATAAGAATATTTTTCTTATCTAAGGCTTTATCTTTAATTACGTAAATCTAATTTTTCTAAAATATAATATATTATCTTTTTACGTTTAGTTACAATTTGTACATCTGCTGTCATACCAACTTTAACTCTTTTCATATCTCCTTTATATCCATATAAAGGTTTATTTTCTAAGCTTCCTTCTATAAAATAACTAAATCCTCCACTTTCATTAAAGGTCGAATCTGCTGATATATTAGTTATTTTTCCTTTTAATTCTCCGTATTCTTTAAACGGTAGTGCTTTAAAGTGGTATTTTACTTTATCTCCTTTTTTTATCTTAGATATATCTTTATCTGATACATATATGTTTAATTTAAATTCACTTTGGTTTTTAGGAATAACTGTTGCTATATCTTCTCCTCCAATTAAGTTATCTCCTATATTCAATTCCTTTTGAATTTTTAAAATTCCATCTATTGGAGATTTTACTATACACTTTTTCTTATTTGTTTTGAGTTCCCCTAAAGATACTTTTAAATCTTGTATCTGTACTTCTTTCTTTTTAATTAATTCATCTATAGATACTAATGTATCAGTTTCTAAATAAGAAAAAGAGCCTATACTTTTTATATCAGTACTTCTAAATAATTTATTTTTTTCTATAGTATTTTGGCTAAGAGTTAATTTATTTTCAAATATTTCATTTGAAATTCTTGATTTATTTTCATTATCAAATTTTTGAAGATTTAATTTTGCTTGATTATAATAATTCTTTATTTCTTCAAATTCCTTTTTTGATATACTTCCAAATTCATATAGCTCTTTATATCTTTTATAATTATTTTCTGTAAAGTTTAAATTATTTATTAACTCATCTTTTTTAGCTTTATAATCTTCATACATATGATAATATTCTTTATTTTGTTTATCAAAATAATTAACATTATCATTCATAGATTTTAATAAAAGTTCTTGATTACTTATTTTATTTTGAAGTTCACTTACCTTTTCATTTATAAGTTCTTTATTTTGAAATTCTTCTTGTATATCTAATTTATATTTTTCATATTTATAATAATAATCTCTTTCTTTTTCATCATTTATATCAAATAAATTTTTCTTTTTAATTATGCTTTCTTTAAATTTACATAAATTATTGTATTCTATTTGATTTTTATCTAATAATTCATTAGTTTGATTTATTTTAATATCTATACTTTCTGTATCTAAAGTATACAGCAAATCTCCTTTTTTAACTTTTTTTCCTTCCTTCATATTAAGAGTTTTAACTTTTCCAGATACTACATTTTTTATAGTACTAATTTTACTATTCGGTCTAACTACTCCTTTGGCTTTAACTACTTCATCAAGTTCTCCAAAATAACTCCATATAAGTACTGATAATAAAGATATTAAAATAATATATATAAATATTTGGACAAAAGGAAATGGCTTAGCTTCTAATATTTCTTTACTGTCTGATATATCTTTCAAGTCTTGTACTATATACTTCACCTACGAAGCCCTCCTTTCATCACTAACTTGTCCTTTCCAAAGCTCGTAATATCTTCCTTTTTGAAGCATTAATTCTTCATGTGTTCCACTTTCTATAATTTCACCAGATTCTAAGACAAAGATTCTATCACATTTTTTTATTGTACTAAGTCTATGAGCAATAATTATAATGCTCATATCTTTATCTAAACTATTTATTGTATTTTCTATAGATTTTTCAGTTATAGAATCTAAATTACTTGTAGCTTCATCCATAATAAGTATATCTGGCTTTTTAAGAAGTGCCCTTGCAATAGATAATCTTTGTCTTTGTCCCCCTGATATATTAGCTCCATTTTCTTCAAGTCTAGTTTCATATCTTAAAGGTAACTTATTTACAAAATCATGAACTTTTGTCATTTCACATACCTTTATTATTTCATCCATAGTCGCATCTTCTTTTCCAAACTTTAAATTTTCAAGTATAGTATCACTAAATAAAAATGTTTCTTGAGGAATATATGCAACTTTTTCTCTTAAATATTCTATAGATATATCTTGTACATTTTTCCCATCTATTAAAATTTCACCTTTTTCAACTTTATATAAATTAAGAAGAAGCTTTGCAAGAGTTGTCTTTCCAGACCCACTTTCTCCAACTAAAGCTATTTTTTCTCCTTTTTTTATTTTCATATTTATATTTTTTAAAACAAGTTCTCTTGTTCCATATCTAAAATCAATATTTTTAAATTCTATATCTCCTTTTAAAGTTTTAGGTTTTAATTTATTTAAATCATTGTTTGTTTTTTCTAATTCTAAATCCAGTATTTCACCTAATCTGTCAGCTGCAACTACAGCTGTTTGCATACTTGTTTGTAAATTTATTAAATTAGTTACAGGTCCTATAAAATATCCTAAAAGTGAGTTAAATGTAATTAACTGCCCCATAGACATTTCCCCACTTATAACACTTTTAGCCCCAACCCATAATATAACAGTTCCTCCTATGCTTGATACTACACTTGATAATACTCCTTGAATATTTGATAATTTGCCCATTTTAAATGAAGTTTTAAGAACTGCAATAAAATTTTGCTCTGTTTTTAACTCATTTTTTCTTTCAGCATTAAAAGACTTTATAGTATGTATTCCATTTAAGCTTTCTATTAAGTATGAGTTTAACTTTTCATTTTTCTCCATAATTTCTTTATTCATTTTTTTGAAAGGTTCTTTAAAAGAAATTACTATTGCTGTATCTAATATTAAAAGTATTATTGCTATAAAAAATAACTTTGTACTTACCATATAGAGTATTACAGCTCCTGCTATAGCCATTAATGTATCTATCATTATTGTAAGTGTTGCCCCTGAAATTATATCTTTAATTTGAGAGGCATCCATAAATCTTGATATTATCTCTCCACTTCTTCTAGTTCCAAAAAAGTTCATAGGAAGCTTTAGTACATGATTGTAATAACCTAGTATCAAAGGAATATCTAATTTTTGACTAAGATATAGTAACAAATGACTTCGAAATGCTGATAATACAATTTTTAATAAACCAAGCATTATCATTCCTATAGCCACAACATTTAATGTTTTATCAAGTCCATAAGGTATAATATCATCTAATAAAAACTTAAAGAAAAATGATCCAAATATACCTAACCCAGAAAGCATTAAAGATACTAAAAATACATTTATTATTAATAATTTTTGAGGTTTTAATATACAAAAAAATCTTTCAAATAAACCTTTAGTTTCATCCTTTTTTTCAAACTTAATATCTGGTACTAAAAGTATTAAAATTCCACTCCATATTTTAAAAAATTCTTCTGGAGTGTATTCAACTATTCCTTCTCCAGGATCAGCTACTATTATCTTATCCTTCGATATATAATGAACAACAACATAGTGAAGTAAATTATCTATAACTACATGAGCTATTGCAGGAAGTGGAAATTCTGAATAAAAATCTTCCTGAGTGGATGCTCTTACTGCTTTAGCAGAAAAACCAAGCTCCTCAGCTGCCTTTATCATTCCAAATACATTTGTTCCCTGCTTATCAGTCCCTGCTATTTCTCTTATTTTAGTAATAGGTATTTTAAGACCATACTGCTTTGATATAGTAGCTAAACATGCCGCCCCACAATCAGTCATATCATGCTGCTTTATACATATATATTTCTTTTTAAACATATTTCCCTCCTTAATTTATGTTTTCATAGCCATGATTTTATATATTCTAAAAACAAAAAGTCAATACAGATGTCACGAATTGTCAATATAGAGTCATGAATTGCTAAAATATATATTTTTTTACAATCCATGGCGTTATATTAACAATTCATGACATATATCTTGATTTTATGAATTGAATTTGTTTTAATAATCTTGTCGCGACGGTCACAGTATTAATCAAAATAATAAATATCATATATCATAAGGAGGTACTTGAAATGAAAGAATTAAAATTAAGTGAAATGATGGAAATTAACGGAGGAAGAATGGATGGTTATGATGTAATCGATAGTTTACTTTCTGGTGCAAAAACTGGGGCTTTAACAGGTGCAGCCTTAGGAAGCGGAATACCTGGTGGTGGAACAATAGCAGGAGGAATAAGTGGAGCAATAATAGGTGCAGGATTAAATCTTACTAAAGATTGTTTAAAAGATTATGCAAAAGATAGCCTTAGAGATAGAAATCGAAAAAAGAAAAAAAGAAGAAGACATTAATTTAAGTAACACTTAGTTCTCCATTGAACTAAGTGTTATCCAATCTAAATAAGAGGTGCATCATATGATTTTTAAAAATAAAATATTAATATATTTATTTTTAGGTATATTACTTAACACAAAAGAACTTATTAATATTTTCAAAATAAATAATATATATATTTTTACCTTTATATTTTTATATTTATTTTTTATTAGTTTATATACATCAAAATATAATTTTTTATTCAACCTTAAAACAGATAAAAAAAATTTAGAATTTGATATAACAAAAAACAAATATTTTAAGAATTTCATTTTATGTTTATCTAATTGGTTTGCTCTAATTATATCATTGAATTGCTTAACTGATACTGACATTGTTATTTTGTATAGAATATTATTTTTTATAGTATCTATCCTAATAACTACTTTAGTTGCTTATTTAATTATGTTAACAATATCTAAACATATTTATAAAAATAATTTCAAATAAAATATCATAAACTGACGTTTAAAATTTTTATCATTTTAGGTTTACATTTTGGGAAATAAAAGCGTCTTTATTAAAGAAGAAATTTTTATGGCATCAGATATTCGTTTACTTGAGAAAACAAGTCCTGAGTATATAAACACAACAAATCAAATTTCATTAGAACAAGTAAACATTATAAACTTATAAAAGTAGCCATGGCATGTGCCATGGCTACTTTTACTCCCTCAATTTATTAACTTCCTCTACAGAAAGTCCTGTTTTTATTGCTATTGTTTCATTATCTAAAACATCTAATAAATTTTTAGCTATATTTATTTTTTCTTGTTTTATTCCTTCTTTTCTTCCTTTCTTCCTTTAATTTCAGCAGTTTTCACTTCTGCTTTCCTTATCATCATAGCCTTTCTTTCATTTTCATATATTTCTCTTTCTTCCTTTTCTAAATACATTGTATCTAATTTCTCTATTGCCTTTTTTACACTTTCATC
>NZ_FRAE01000092.1 GCF_900142235.1 Tepidibacter formicigenes DSM 15518
GCATATGTATGTGATCTTTACATGCATTTGCTTCTATTATTTCTACACCTTTATATTCACATAATTTTCTTAGTATTCTTCCTATATCTACTTTTATTTTTCCATATATTATTTGTCTTCTATATTTTGGTGCAAAAACTATGTGATATTTACAATTCCATCGAGTATGTGCTAAACTATTCTTATCCATTTGGATAACCTCCTTTGTTATGGTCTTGGTCGGCAAACCTAAGTCTATTTTAACAAAGGAGGTTATTTTTTTATTCATAGCTATAAGCTTTTCAGAACCACCCGCATAGCAGGTGGTTTTCTTTATACAATAAAAGCCATAGCTTTTGCCATGGCTTAACAGTCATTATCCTATTACAAATCTTTTTTGTTCAAATACTTCTTTATTTATTGCTATATATACCTTGTCACTTTTTCTAAGCTCTTTTACATTTTTATCTGCTTTTACTTTTATTGATCCCTCTTTTACTAGGTAGTCAAGAATTTCTCTTATATCAGCATGTTTAATTTTAGTTGTAGTATGAATATGATCAAGAGTAGTTAATAAATTTCCATTACTATTTAGAATAAGCGTAAGTAAAGCATTAAATGCATTTTGATGCTTAAATTCAAATCTAATATTTTCTAAAGTTGTTCTTTCTTCTTCATCTAAATTTAATACTTCTTCTGGCTTTGGAACCGGAATATTGTATAAGTATACTAGATTTTCATTTTCATCCTTTGCTACTTTTATAAGCTTGTATGTTAACAGAAGTTGAATATCTTCTAATCTATTTGTAGGATATTTTTGTCCTAATTTTTTAAGTACATTTTCTTTTTCTTCTCTTAACGGTCCTATTTCATGCTCAATATTAAAATTAGATGTTAATAGTTTTTTACTTGCTTCTTCTCCTCTTATTTTTTGATTGTGTAGATGTCCTATCATAAGATAAGTTTTATAAGTTGTTTCAGGTAAATACCTAAACCAAAAATGCTGTTGTATTAATTGTTGTATATTTATAACCTTTTTCTTACTCACTTTATTATCTCCCTTCTTTTCTTTAGCTTACCAGAATATATTTAGTTAGAACTACACTATTAAAAGCTATAAGTCTAAATTGGTATTTTCCCTTTTTCCAAATATTTTCTTTCTTTTTAAATTTAACATTAATAGTTCCTGATTGATTAATAGTAATAGGTAAAGTACTTACAATTTTATTTTCTTCAAGATATATAAGCTCTCCAAGCATATTTGCTACTTCACCTTTTTTGATTTTAAATTTAAAATCTATATTTAGTTCTTCTTCATCGGCTTTATACTCATCAACAACTCTAAATGGAATTATTATATTAGTACCTTTTCCTAATAAAATAAGTTCATGTAATCCTTTCTTCCATCCATTTTCCGGTCTTGGAATAGCTACTTTTACTTTTTCATTTTTTACAGGAAGCTCAAAAGGTTTAAGAGTGTCTTTATCTTTGTTGTAAATAAGTCCTGCTCCTATTTTATCTTTATTATATCCTTTTAATAACAATTCAAA
Organism: Tepidibacter formicigenes DSM 15518; assembly: GCF_900142235.1. Lineage (GTDB taxonomy): Bacteria > Bacillota > Clostridia > Peptostreptococcales > Peptostreptococcaceae > Tepidibacter > Tepidibacter formicigenes. The sequence continues at coordinate 1,530 of NZ_FRAE01000092.1, forward strand.
TGAAATAATATTTAGCTTATTAGAGAAAAACTTAGTTTTAACTACATTATTTGCTATTTGATCCTTAGGGTCTGCGACTAAAAAGTTTATTACATTTGCTTCTTGTCCTGATACGCTAACCTTAATTTGATGCCATCCTATATTCCAATCTTTATCTTTAGGTTTTTCAAATTCAACAGAAAATACTCCTGTTACAGTTAAATTTTGATGATAGTTTTCTATTTTTTCTTCAAATCCATTATCCATATAGTATAAATCTACATCTACATTTATTTCTTCTACTGCATTTATATCAACATTAAATTTTATTAATGGTGTATTAGAAGGTATTCTTGTAATATATTTTCTATTTATTTTATATTTATCTTCTAATCTTAATATATTTTCCATTTTTTCTTCTTCACTAAGCTCTTTTTTCTTTTTATTTCCTCCAGTTATACCTGTTAATAAGAATAATGATTTTATAGTAAGTTCTTTTATTTCACTTAGCATATCTTCAAATAAGTCAAATGCTTCTTTATTAAATATTCTTATTGGATTTTGTCCTCCTATATGCTGAAATCCGATTCCTTGTCTTAACTGGTCTACCAAATCTAAATGATCTATCCACTTTTCATCTATAGATTTCATAAGTGTTAATCTTTCAAGGTATCTTAACTGTTTTTCACCTAATATTTCTTCTTTCTCACTATATATTTTTAAAGCTTCATCTAATATCTTTTCTTTTACATCATCTCTATCTAATTCTTCTATTTCTTCAGTACTTAAGTTTTCAAAATTAACTCTGTTATTAAAATATAAGTTTTCATTTAAATAGTTTTGTATTCCTTTTAAATCCCATTCTTCTGGGTATTCACTCATAGAAGTGTAGTCATCTACTAATTTGCTTATTAAATCCTTTATTATTTCCTTTATAAAGGAGCTCATATCTTCTCCATTTAATATTTTATTTCTTTCGTTATATATAGTCTCTCTTTGCTTATTTAATATTTTGTCAAATTCGAGTGTAGCTTTTCTTATATTGTAATTAGCTATTTCAACGCTTTTTTGTACTCCTTCAATAGCTTGTGCAACTAGTTTATCTTGTATTGCCTGACCATCTTGAAGATTTATTTTATCAACAATTTTGTGTACTCTCTCCATAATATCAGGATTTACCTTTTTGAATAGGCTGTCTTCAAGAGATATATAAAATTGAGATTCACCTGGATCTCCTTGACGTCCTGAACGACCTCTAAGCTGATTGTCTATTCTTCTTGAATCATGTCTTTCAGTTCCAAGTACAAATAACCCTCCAAGTTCTGCAACACCTTCTCCTAATTTTATATCCGTACCACGCCCTGCCATGTTTGTAGCTATAGTTACAGCTCCTCTTTGGCCTGCCATGGATATAATTTCAGCTTCATCTTTATCTTGCTTAGCATTTAATATCTTATGTGGTATATTTTTCTCTTTAAGCATATCACTAAGCATTTCAGATTTATCTATATATATTGTTCCAATAAGTACTGGTTGACCTTTTTTATGTCTTTTTTCAACTTCTTCAACTATAGATTTAAACTTAGTTTCTTCAGTTTTAAATAATAAATCAGTTTTATCCTTTCTTTTAATAGGCTTATTAGTTGGAATACATATAACATCCATTCCATATATATCTTTAAATTCCTGTCTTTCTGTATAAGCTGTTCCTGTCATACCTGCTATTTTATTGAACATTTTAAAATAGTTTTGGTATGTAATCATAGCCATGGTTTTTGATTCTTTTTGTATTTCAAGTCCTTCTTTAGCTTCAAGTGCTTGATGAAGTCCACTACTGAATCTTCTTCCTTCCATTAATCTTCCTGTAAATTTATCTACTATTACTATTTCTCCATCTTTTACAACATAATCTTTATCCTTTTGAATTATATGATTTGCACTAAGAGCTTGTCTTATATGATGAAGAAGTTCTGTATTTTTTATATCTGCAATATTATCAAGTCCGAATATTCTTTCTGCTTTATCCATTCCACTTTCAGTGAGATTAACAGTATTTTTTTCAGTATCTTTTTCGTAATCTTCTTCTTTTAATGATTTAACAAATCTATCTACAGTTATATAGTATTGAGATGGTCTATGTGCTTCTCCTGTCATTATAAGTGGAGTTCTAGCTTCATCTATAAGTATTGAATCCACCTCATCTATTATTGCATAATTTAATTTTCTTTGAACAACAGTATCCTTTAATATAGCTAAATTATCTCTTAAATAGTCAAATCCAAATTCACTATTTGTTCCATAAATTACATCACAACTATAAGCGTCCTTTTTTTCAGGTACACTCATTCCTCTTTTTATAAGCCCAACTTTAAGCCCTAAAAATTCATGTACTTTTCCCATTTCTTCTTTATCTCTAGCTGCAAGATAATCATTTACTGTTATAACAAATACTCCATCTCCTGTAAGAGCATTAAGATATGTCGGAAGTGTAGCTACTAGTGTTTTACCTTCACCAGTCTTCATTTCTGAAATGTTTCCTTCATGAAGAACTATTCCTCCCATTAATTGTACAGGAAAATGCTTCATTCCAAGTATTCTGAATGAAGCTTCTCTTACTACTGCAAAGGCTTCTTCTAGTATATTGTCCAGACTTTCACCACTATTTAATCTATTTCTAAATTCTTGTGTTTTTCCTTTTAATTCTTCATCACTTAATTCTTTTATTTTATCTTCAAGAGCTAATATCTTATCCACTCTTTTTTTAAGCTGGTTTATCTTTCTGTCATGAGGATTTATTAAGCCTCCAAAAAAATCTATCATAAGATTTCCTCCCAATTAGCTTTTAACTTTATTATTTCACAAATTCCATTTTATCATTTATTTTTCAACTTTAAAAGTTTATTATGCATTATTTTACCATTAATCTGCTTTTTTTCAACAAATAATCCTAAGCAAAACTGCTTAGGATTATAATCTTTCAAAAATTTCATATTTTTTCTACTTTTTCCATAATTGAACTTACTAAATTATTTAAATTAGATTCAACATCTTCTTTTGATTTTCCTACTGATGCAAAATAAAATTTAATCTTTGGTTCTGTTCCAGAAGGTCTTATTGCAAACCACGAATTATCTTCTAATATAAACTTTAATACATCTGCTTTTGGAAGATTATCTATTCCTTTTTTATAGTCTTTAAATTCTTTTACTTTGATATTATTTACTTCTTCTATTTTATTTTCTCTAAAATACTTTATTACTTTATTTATTTTTTCTTGTCCTTCTTTTCCTTTTAAAGTTATGGATTTTAAATCCTCTTTATAGTATCCATACTTTTCATAAAGCTCTATTAATCCTTCGTATAAGCTCATATCCTTTGAATAATAATAAGCTGCCATTTCAGAAATTAACATTGCTGCAACTACACCATCTTTATCTCTTGCATGAGTTCCACATAAATATCCATAGCTTTCCTCATATCCAAATATATATGTTTTATCTTTAGTTTCTTCAAATTCTTTTATTTTCTCTCCTATAAATTTAAATCCTGTTAGTGTATCTAATACATCTATATTATAGCTTCTTGCTATTTCACTTCCAAATTCTGATGTTACTATAGTCTTTATAACTACTCCATTCTTAGGTAATTTATTTTCTTTACTTAAATTCTCAAGTATATAGTTAGTAAGAAGTGCTCCAACTTGATTCCCTGTTAAACATATGTATTCTCCTTCATTATTTTTAACAGCAACCCCTACTCTATCACAGTCAGGATCTGTTCCAATTACAAGATTAGCCTTTTCTCTTTTAGCAAGCTCTATCCCTAATTTTAAAGCTTCTTTCTCCTCTGGATTAGGATATTTCACTGTTGAAAAGTTTGGATCTGGATTTTCTTGTTCTTTAACTACTAATACATTTTTAAATCCTATTTCTCTTAAAGCTCTTCTTATAGGCTTGTTTCCTGTTCCATGAAGTGGAGTAAATACTATTTTAAAATTATCAGCTACTTTTTCTATTATATCTGATCTTAGTGATTTTTCTTTAACTGCTTCTATAAAAGCTGTATCTACTTTTTCATCTAATAAATTTATAAACCCTTTATCCATTGCTTCTTTTTCATCAATAGTAGGAATTTTACTATAATCATCTATTTTGTTTACCTCTTCTATTATCTCCTTTGCAATGTGAGGAAGAATCTGAGCTCCATCTTCCCAATAAACCTTATATCCATTATATTCAGGTGGATTATGGCTTGCAGTAATTACAACTCCAGATATAGCATTTAAATATCTTAAAGCAAATGAAAGCTGAGGAGTTGCTCTTAATTCATCAAATATATATGTCTTTATTCCACAAGCAGAAAGAGTTTTGGCAGTTTCTAAACAAAACTCCCTAGATTTATGTCTATTATCATGAGCTATAACTACTCCTCTTTTCTTACCTTCTTCTCCTGTTTTTTTGATTATGTAATTTGCAAGTGCAAAACTTACTCTTCTTATAGTGTATTTATTCATTCTATTAGTTCCAGAACCAATTACTCCTCTAAGCCCAGCTGTTCCAAATTCTAAATCTTTATAAAATCTATCTTCTATTTCTTTTTCATCACCTTTAATACTTAAAAGCTCGTCCTTAGTTTCTTCATCAAAGTAAGGATTGTTTAACCATTCTTCATATATTTTTAAGTATTCCATGTTATCCCTCCATAGTATAGCTTAATAATTAATTATACTTTTTATTATATTTATTTTTTTTATTAATATTACATTTTAGAAAAATATTCTTTTAAAGCTTCTTCCCAATTTCTTATATAATAATTAAAATCAAGCTCCAACATATAATTTCTCATTACTGAATACTTAGGTCTTTGAGCTGGTCTCCCAAATTCCTCAGTACTTATAGGTAAAACTTGAATATCTTTAAAATCTGCAAATTCAAATATTTTTTTAGCAAATTCATTCCAGCTACAGCTTCCATCATTAGAAACATGATACGTTCCATAAGCATCAGTTTTTATAATCATTTCTATTACTTTAACTAAATCCATTGTATAAGTTGGACTACCTATTTGATCATCAACTACTTTTAATGTTTTATTATTTTCTGCAAGTCTTAGCATCGTCTTTACAAAATTATTTCCATTCTTACCATAAAGCCAAGCTGTTCTTAGTATGTAATGTCTAGGACAAATTTCTTTTATATAATTTTCTCCAGCAAGCTTAGATTTTCCGTATATACTTAGTGGGTTAGTATTATCAAATTCTATATAAGGCTCATTTTTCTCTCCATCAAATACAAAATCTGTAGATATATGAAGTAATCTAGAGTTATTTTCAAAGCTAGATATAGCTAAATTCCTAGCCCCTAATCCATTTACTTTATAAGCTAAATCAATATTTTCTTCACATCCATCTACATTAGTATAAGCAGCAGAATTTATTATAATGTCAGGTTTTATTTCTTTAACAGTATTAAGTACATTATCTAAATTAGTTATATCCAAATCTTTTGAATCTAATCCAACAACTTCATACTTTTTAGATAACGTATTCACAATATCTATTCCTAATTGTCCATTTGAACCAGTAACAAGTATTTTCAATTTAAATACCTCCCTCTATATACTTTTATTTTCTCTTAAATACTCTCTATTTCTTACAATTTCATAAATTGATAGATATAATTTTTGGATATAACTTCAACATATTCAATTTTATGGATATAGAAATGTATAACCCCAGAAAATCAGTGTTTTTACCAAAATATTACTGGAATTAATCCACTAATTTCATGGCGACGTACCCTCCCATGTCTCACAGGATCAATGTCCCTAAATTCCTTCGTTCAGTCTATCCATGATGTGGTATCAGCTATGCTCCTTTGCGGGGTCAAATGCCCTAATGGTTAATATATCTGCTGAATTCCTAGCTATATTTTCTCAAAGTACAAAATTCAATAAAT
>NZ_FRAE01000093.1 GCF_900142235.1 Tepidibacter formicigenes DSM 15518
GCCGTTACCTCACCAACTAGCTAATGGGACGCGGGTCCATCCTATACCGCTAACGCTTTGACTAAAATAAGATGCCTTATCTTAGTATTATCTTGTATTAGCATACCTTTCGGTATGTTATCCATGTGTATAGGGCAGGTTACCCACGCGTTACTCACCCGTCCGCCGCTAAAATCAAAGAGCAAACTCTTATCTCCTCGCTCGACTTGCATGTGTTAGGCACGCCGCCAGCGTTCATCCTGAGCCAGGATCAAACTCTCAAAATAAACTTGGCTTCATGTTTTATATCCAGAATCACATGGTGTGATTCATTATGACCTACTGTTTAATTTTCAAAGTTCAATTTGTTTTTTCCTCTTGTCGAGGACAAATAATAATATATCACCTTTATTTTATTTCGTCAACACTTTTTTTGTTTTTTTTTAAAATTTATTTATAAAAAAACAAAAAGCCGGTTTAAACCGACTTTTAAGTATATATTATATTAACATACCAGCTATAGAAGCTGTTAAGAAAGCTGCCACAGTTCCACCTATTAAGGCTTTTATACCTAATTGTGCAAGCTCTCCTCTTCTATTTGGAGCTAATCCTCCTATTCCTCCTAATTGGATTGCTATAGAAGAAAAGTTAGCAAACCCACATAATGCGTAAGTTAATATTGTTATTGTTCTAGGTTGAAGCGTCCCATTTTTAATATGTTCAGCTAGTTGTGCATAAGCAACAAATTCATTTACAACAGTTTTTGTTCCTAATAATGAACCTGCTGCAACCATATCTTGAGCTGGAACACCCATTATATACGCAAGCGGAGCACATATATATCCTAATATTGTCTCTAGATTTAATCCTTGCATCCCTACAAGATTCCCTATACTTTCAATTCCTGCATTAACCATTGCTATTAAAGCAACAAATGCAAGAAGCATTCCTGCAACATTAAGTGCAAGTTGTAATCCTTCTGATGCTCCTCTCGCTGCAGCATCTATTATATTGGCATCTATTTTTTCTACTTCAAATTGAACATTTCCTTTTGTAACCGGTTCCTCAGTTTCTGGAACTATAATTTTAGCTGCTACTAATGCGGCAGGTGCTGACATTACAGATGCTGCTATTAAGTGTCCTGCATCTACTCCCATTCCTACATATCCAGCCATAACTCCACCAGCAACCGTAGCCATTCCACCTATCATTACTGCATTTAACTCTGATTTTGTCATTTTTTCTATATATGGCTTTATAACTAAAGGGGCTTCTGTTTGTCCTACAAATATATTAGCAGCTGCTGATAAAGACTCAGCTCCTGATGTTCCCATAAATTTAGCCATAAATCCAGCAATATGTTTAATTACAAACTGCATAATTCCTAAATGGTATAATACCGACATAAGTGATGAGAAAAATATTATAGTAGGCAATACTTGAAAAGCAAATATAAATCCGAAACTATTTATATCACTAACTAATCCTCCAAACAAGAACGAAGAACCTGCTTTAGTGAAATCTAAAAGCATAGTCACAAATTCTGATAATTTTTCAAATACCATTCTTCCTATAGTAGTTTTTAAAATTATAAATGCAAATACAACTTGAATAAATATTCCTATAGATACTAATTTAGCATCTATTCTCTTCTTATTTTCAGATATTAAATAGCAAATACCTAAAAGAACAAATATTCCAATTAAACTTATAAATCTTTCCATACGTTTTCCTCCCTCGTGCACATTTTCTATCTTTTTTATACCGACAAGAAATATACTATCATATTTTGTCGTAAGATGCAATTTGAATTATAAAAAATATTTAATTATTATTTAGAATTTAATGTAATTTTATAATTTATTGAATAATAAATTTTTTATTCAATTTAATGTTCGTATATTAGGTAATTAATTTAATTTTAATTTAAGTTTTGTTAGATGCGTCTATAAAAAAAAATATGCAAATTCATGCATATCTTCATTATTTTCTAAAATTAATAATTTTTTGAATCCTTATCCACATACTTATCAACAATATCCACATTAATCCACAGAATTAAAATATTTTTGTATACCTATATAAATTGCCCATGCTATTTTATTTTGATAATCCTCTGTTTTTAATAAGTCTTCTTCTTTTAAATTTGATAGAAATCCACACTCTATTAATACTGATGGTATATCATTTCCTTTTAATAAATATAAATTATCTCTTCCTTTTGACTGTCTATTGTTGTTTTTATCTAAAACTCTTTTTAATTCTTCTTGAATTAATATAGCTAATTTTTTACCTTCTTCATCATTTTTAGGATATAGCGTTTGTGCTCCATAGTACTTTCCATTAGGAAAACTGTTCATATGTATCGATACAAATATATCTGCTTTAGATTCTTTTATAATTTTCTTCCTATTCCTTAAATTTTCATTATATTTTTGTCTTATAGTTTTATTATTTTCTTTTATATATAAGCTTTCATCTTTCTCTCTAGTTAGAAGTACCAATGCTCCACTTTCTTCTAAAAACGATCTAAGTTTTAAAGCTATCTTTAAGTTTATATCTTTTTCTAAAGCAGTTTTACCTAAAGCTCCAGGATCTATTCCCCCATGTCCAGCATCAAGTATTATAACCTTATTTGTAACAGGCATATTTATAGTAGTTTTAGATGTATTATGATTGATTAAAACTATTATACCTAATAAAATTATAAAAAAAACAAACATGTATAAATACTTCTTTTTTAAAAAAATAATCACCTATCATCACCCTATAAATGTATATGAAAAAAGACTTTGGAATATTCCAAAGTCTTTTGATAACTATCTTTTTGAGAATTGTGGAGCTCTTCTTGCAGCTTTTAATCCATATTTCTTTCTTTCTTTCATTCTTGGATCTCTAGTTAAGAATCCAGCTTTCTTTAAAGCAGGTCTTAACTCTTCATCAGCTTTAATTAAAGCTCTTGATATACCATGTCTTATTGCTCCAGCTTGACCTGTAAATCCGCCACCTTCAACTTTTACTATAACATCATACTTACCTTCAGTTTCAGTAAGAACTAAAGGTTGTCTAACTTCTCTTTTTAATGTTTCATAATCAAAGTAAGTATCTAAACTTTTTCCATTTACTACTATATTTCCTTCTCCAGCAACTAATCTAACTCTTGCAATAGAATGTTTTCTTCTTCCAGTTCCATAATATTGAACATTTGCCATAGTTAACTCCTCCTTTCAACTAAAAATAACTATATATCTAAGTTTTCTAACTTCTGAGCTGAATGGATGTGCTCAGAACCAGCGAATACTCTTAATCTTTTCATCATTCTACTTCTTAATTTATTTTTTGGAAGCATACCACTTACAGCACTTCTTATTGCTTCTTCTGGTTTTTCAGCTAAAAGTCTTCTGTAAGGTATTTCTACTAATCCACCTACATAACCAGTATGATATCTGTACATTTTTTGATCTAATTTCTTTCCTGTTAATTTAACCTTCTCAGCATTAACAACAACAACGAAATCTCCACCATCTACATGAGGAGTGAATGTCGCCTTATGTTTTCCTCTTAATATTCTTGCAATTTCAGTAGCTAAACGACCTAAAGTTTTGCCTTCAGCGTCTACTAAGTACCATTTTCTTTGAACTTCACTTGGCTTACCAATATATGTTTTCATTGCTTTCCCTCCTTACTATCCTTTTGTATAGATACATCTAACCAATTTATATATAGTCCGGGGCTAGTGGACTTATAAACACATTCTAATATATTTTAATACATTGACCCAGGTGTGTCAAGCTAATAATATACTTTTTTCAAAAACAATCCACATGCTGGAGAAGTATATCCTGCTCTATTTCGGTCTTTAGAATTTATTATATCTTTTAGACTGGTACTTATTTTTCCTCTGCCTATATCTATCAATGTTCCTACAATTATTCTTACCATATTATATAAAAAACCATTTCCTTCAATTTCTAAAATTATTAAATCTCCTTGTTTTTCTATGCTTACATCATATATCGTTCTAACAGTAGTTTGAACTGAAGATCCACTACTCATAAAGGCTTTAAAGTCATGTTCTCCTATGAGATATTTTATTTCATTTTTCATTTTATCAATGTCTAAGTCATATTTTACATGATATGAATAATTTCTATTTATAGGTCTTTTATATTTGCTATTTAGTATTATATATTTATATCTTTTCCTTCTAGCTGAATATCTTGCATGAAAATCCATTGCTACTTCTTTAGAGCCTATTATACTAATATCATTAGGGAGTTTAGAATTTATAGCATCAGGTATTTTTTCTATAGGTATTTTACTTGTTGTAATGAAATTTGCAACTTGTCCTATTGCATGTACTCCTGCATCTGTTCTTCCTGAAGAAATAAGATTCACTTCTTTTTTTGTTATTTTATAGATAGCTTCTTCTATTACCTGTTGTATAGACAATGTATTCTTTTGTTTTTGCCATCCACCATAATTAGTTCCATCATATTCTATTATAATCATAATATTACGCATATTATCACCTATATAAATCTAGTAATTGTTATTATTAAAATATATAAAAATACAATAGTATAGGCCATATAATCTCTTTTGCTCATTTTTATTTGCTTCATTCTAGTTCTGTTTTCTCCCCCTCTATAACACCTTGCCTCCATTGCCATAGCAAGTTCATCTGCTCTTCTAAATGCACTTATAAAAAGAGGCACTAATAAAGGAACTAAGTTTTTTGCTCTATTTATAATATTTTTACTTTCAAAGTCAGCTCCTCTTCCCATTTGGGCTTTCATTATTTTATCTGTTTCATCAAGAAGTGTTGGAATAAATCTTAATGCTATAGTCATCATCATTGCAAGCTCATGAGCTGGAACCCCTATCTTTTTAAAAGGATTTAAAAGTTTTTCTATTCCATCAGTTAATTCTATAGGAGATGTAGCTAAAGTGAGTAGTGATGTTCCTACAACTAAAAAAACAAGTCTTAAAACCATAAATGTGCCTTGTTTTAATCCTTCATCAGATATTTTTAAAGGCCCTATAGCATATATACTATTTCCAGGTATCATAAATACATTTATTAAAAAAGTGAATACAAGTATAAACATGATAGGCTTTAGGCCTTTCAAAATATATTTAAAAGGAATTTTTGATAATTTCAACAAAGCACCTAGAAAAAATAAAACCAAGATATATGGATAAAAAGAATTTATTATAAATAAAGAAGCCATAAATATGAATGTACCTATCAATTTAACTCTTGGATCTAATTTGTGTATTATTGAATTTGTAGGATAATATTGGCCTATGGTTATATCTTTTATCATTTCTTCTTACTCCTTATATAATTTAATATTTCTTCTTTGGCTTCTTTTATAGTTATTATGTCTTCTCTTATATTAAATCCCTTTTTTCTAAGTTTATTTGCAAGTTCTAAAACTTGTGGAATATCTAATCCTATTTCCTTCAATCTTTCCCCATTTTTAAATACTTGTCTTGGATTCCCTATTAATTCAATTTTTCCTTTATACATCACAATTATTTTATCTGCTAATTTCGCCATGTCTTCCATACTATGAGAAGATATGATAATTGTCATATTATATTTTTCATGAAGATACTTTATCTGATTTAATATTTCATCTCTTCCATTTGGATCAAGTCCAGCTGTTGGTTCATCTAATATTAAAACATCTGGATTCATTGCTATTATACCTGCTATTGCAACTCTCCTTTTTTGACCACCTGATAGTTCGAAAGGAGATCTGTCTTTAAATTTTTCATAATCAAGTCCTACAAGATTCATTGATTCTTTTACTCTATCTTTAATTTCTTCTTCACTAAGACCTAAATTATTTGGTCCAAATGCAATATCCTTATATATGGTTTCTTCAAATAATTGATATTCTGGATATTGAAAAACTACTCCAACTTTTTTCCTAATATCTGTTAAGCTTGTATTATGATTAGTTATATCTACATCATTTATTATTATCTTTCCTGATGTAGGCTTTAAGAGTCCATTTAAATGTTGAATAAGAGTAGATTTTCCTGAGCCTGTATGTCCAATAAGTCCAACAAGTTCTCCTTTTTTTATTTCACAGCTAACTCCATCTAAAGCTCTACTTTCAAAAGGTGAATCCGGATTATATACATAAACTAAATCTTTAATTATTATTGACATAAGTTCATCACCATCTCATCTACAGTTAATATATCCGAGTCTATATCTATACCTTCTTTTCTTAGTTCATATGCAAGTTCTGTCATAAATGGAACATCTAATCCTAGTTCTTTTAATTTTTCTACCTTAACAAATATTTCTCTTGGAGCTCCCTGCATTACAACTTTACCTTTTTCCATTACTATTATTCTATCAGCATCTACTGCCTCTTCCATAAAATGAGTTATATGAATTATAGTAATATTATCTTTTTTATTTAGTTTTTTTATAGTATTTATTACTTCTTTTCGCCCTGAAGGATCAAGCATAGCTGTTGGTTCATCAAATACTATACAATCTGGTTTCATAGCAATAATACCTGCTATTGCAACTCTTTGCTTTTGTCCCCCTGATAATAAATGAGGAGCCTTATTTTTAAGTTCATACATACCTACAGATTTTAAAGACTTCTCTACTCTTTTTTTTATTTCACTAGGATCAATCCCTAAATTTTCTGGACCAAAAGCAACATCTTCTTCTACTACTGTTGCAACAATTTGATTATCTGGATTTTGAAAAACCATACCTGCAGTTTGTCTTATATTCCAAAGTTTAGAATCATCTTTAGTGTTCATTTCTTTAATGAATATATTTCCTTTTGTTGGTTTAAGTATAGCATTTAAATGTTTAGATAAAGTAGATTTGCCAGATCCATTATGTCCTATAACCACTACAAATTCACCTTTTTTAATATTTAAATTGATATCATCCAAAGCTTTTGATTGTAATCCCTCTTGAATATACTCAAAAGAAACATTTTCAATTTTTATTATATCACTCATAATTATACCTCTCTTTAGTTAAATACAATCTAAATTATATTATATAGAAATAGAGAGTTTTTTAAAAGGATTAAAAGTATTTTTATAAAAAAGTCTTTATTCTAAAGATTTTAAATGTAGACTTTTTTGAAATTTCATGGCGCCAACGAATTCTAACGAATTCCGTTGCTTAAAATTCAT
>NZ_FRAE01000020.1 GCF_900142235.1 Tepidibacter formicigenes DSM 15518
AAAGGTTTTACTGAACCTTTATTTAACTGCGTCTTTTTTTGAATATTACTGTTAATAACTCTTTCTATTTAGTAATTTCAACTCAATTTTTCTGTGGATAACCTTTCACTCTATTTTGCAACTACCTATAAAATACTTAAAAAATAACGGTTTTTTTATATCTACAGCTTTTTTAGGACAAAGCTCATGACAGCAAAAACACCTTATACACTTATCTAAATTAACATAAGGCTTATTACCTTTCATATCTATAGCCCTTGGTGGACAAACTCTTTCACATTCTCCACAACCTACACATTTTTTATACATAAAAATAGGCTTTGGCTTAAAAAACATATTTAAATACTTTTGTAAGAACTTAGGTACTCTTCCTTCTAAAAAGTCTATACTTTGTGTGTTTGGTATTCTATAATCCTTTATAATAATATTTTCTATTTTTTCACCTTTTACTATTATATCAGAAAAATCTTTTTCTAAAATTTTTCTTTCTACACTTCTTTGAATAGTTGGAACATTACTTGGATTTAGATTAATAATATTACAAGCAACAACATCAAGTGCATATGGGCTAGATGATCCTAAAATCACACCAACTTTTCTTGGGTTTCCTGCAGAGGGTCCTTCTCCTTCCATACCAACAATTCCATCCATTATAGTAAGACATGGATTTACATATTCACATATATCCACTAATAAGTCCGTAAAATCTCTAACATCAGGCATTTTAAAATGATATTCAGCTTTTAAAAGCCCTGGAATTACTCCAAATAAATTTTTAACTCCTCCTGTAAAAGTAGCCATTACATGAGTTTTAAGCTTACATAAAGATATAACATGATCTACATCTTCAATAGGTTTTATTACAGTTAGATACTTAACAAGCTTTCCCTTAGGATTTTCAACCCTTACTTCATCTGTGTTATAATTAAGCTCTATATCAAGCTCCTTTGCTATATCTTCAATTCCACAAGTTTTATAAATAGCCCTAAGGACTCTTTCGTTATATACTCCTCCAGGGCTATCTCCTACTATTACTTTACAATTTAATTTTAATAACTCTTCTGATAATACCTTTAAAAGTATAGGATGGGTAGTTGTAGCTTCTTCAGGCCTTTTTTTCATAAGCAAATTCATTTTTATTAAAACTTTACTGCCTGGTTTTATGTGCTTTTCAAGCCCTCCAAGTTCTTTTAATAAATCTTTAAAAGAACTTTTTACATTCTCATATAAATAATTTTCACATTTTTTTATAACTACTTCTTTCATACTTCCTCCCATTAAATATCTAAAATTTCCTTTAAAGCTTTTGCTACTCCATCTTCCTTATTAGAAGCAGTTACAAAATCCGCATTTTTCTTTACAACTTCTTCAGCATTCCCCATGGCAACTCCCATTCCAGCATATTCAATCATACTTAAATCATTAAAATTATCCCCAAATGTTATTATTTCTTCTTTTTTTACTCCTAAATATTCTCCAAGCCTTTTTACGGAAAGCCCTTTAGATACACCTTTGCTCATTACTTCTATATTGTTGTACCAAGATTTGCTAACCTCTACTGTATCTATTTTTTTTAATTCATTCATAACTTCATCTAGTTTTTCTAAATTTTCATCTATTATTACGAATTTTAATATATTATCTGTGTTTTTTATAATCTCTAACGGATTATCTACTACCTGTATATTAAGCCTATCTTCTTTAGGTTGAGACTCATTCCATTTAGAATAAGCTAAAGAAGAGTGATTTAATTCCTTACAGTAAAATCCATTATCATTATAAAAATGATAATAAATATCATATTTATTGCATATATCAAAAACTTTTAAAGAATCCTCAATAGAAATAACATTTTCATATAATGTATTACCTGTTTTTTCTTCTCTTATTATTGCTCCATTACAAGCTATAATTGGAGTATCAAGGCCTAAAAGTTTTGCATAATACTTTGCAGATGTATATATTCTACCTGTAGCTATAGCTACATTTATTCCCATATCTTGTGCTTTTTTTAAAGCTCTTTTATTCTCTTCACTAATTTCCTTATGATCGCTTAATAAAGTTCCATCCATATCTGTAACTATTAATTTATACCTCATTTTTTCACCTCAAATGTTCTATATTATTTAAAGTATTTATTACAGCAAAGTTATCCATAACTTCTACAATTGTAATACTACAGTTGTCAATTTTGAAATTCCAATGATATATATGATCTTTTGATAAAAGATGAGAAAGAGAAGATCTTATAACTCCAGAGTGTGATACTATTAATACAGTCTCATTATCATGTTTTTTTATTATATCATCAAGCTGACTAGATATTCTATGATGAAATTCTATCATATTTTCTCCATTTGGAAATTTATATTTAAATGCATCCTTTTTAAGTTTATTAAATTCATCTTTATATTTATCTTGTATTTCTTTAAACGTTAAACCTTCAAAATCTCCAAAGTTCATTTCTCTAAAATTTTGACAAATTTTAATTTCTACATTTTTAAAATCTGCTATTTCCCTAGCTGTTTCTACTGCTCTTGTTAATGGACTTGAATATATATAATCTATTCCCTCATATTTAAGTCTATTGCAAGTTTTCTTTACTTGCTCTTTTCCTATATCACTTAATTTACTATCAATAAATCCTGAAAGTCTCATATTTTCATTGTCTATAGTTATTCCATGCCTTACAAATATGAATTTTACCATTTATATACCCCCATATATATAAATATTAAATATAAAAGTTCTGAAAGTTCACATATACACCCTAATATATCTCCTGTTATACCACCAATAATATTACTTATATATTCTGTATATATCCTAACTAATATAAATAATATAATTACAAATAAAGTATTATATCCTATCACACTTCCATGTAATATATCTACAAATCCAAATATTAAATTTAGGAGCAGTGTAAATAGTGTAATACCTAAAGTACTAGCTATAACACTAGCTATTTGAGATTCTGTAACTTTATTTATAAAAACATTTCCCATACCATTTTCTCTAGGACTTTTATTCTTATAACAAGCAAATACTATAGCTAATCTTCCAAATACAGGAGCTAATACTAATGGATAATATACATTTTTAGATATAATACTAAATACAAATCCTAATTTCAAAAGCACTAAAAATAAAATAGCTAAAAGAGCATTAGTTCCAAGCCTAGAATCTTTCATTATCTCAAGTATTCTATCTTTATCTCTATAACTATAAATTCCATCAAATGTATCTCCAACTCCGTCTAAGTGAAGTCCACCAGTAAGAATACATTGAGATATTAAAAAAATTACAGTTCCTATGTAATATCCAAAAACCTTAACACTAATATATGTAATAATAAAATATAATACTCCTAGTATAAATCCAACACTAGGAAAATAAATCAATCCTTTATGAAAATCTTCATCAAATCCTACATTTACTTTTATAGGAATTCTAGTTAAAAAAGTTAATATCCCCAAAAATCTCTTATTATTTTTAATTTCACGAAGTAAAGAAAATATAGCAACAATACCTACTATTAACATAAATATATTTTCTCCAAACTTACTCATGCAATCTACCCCTTAATTTTCATAGGTATACCACTAACTACTAAATATACTTCATCGCTTAAACTAGCTATTTTCTGATTAACCCTTCCCGCTATATCTCTATATATTCTAGATAGTCTATTTTCGGGAACTATACCCATACCTAATTCGTTTGTTACAAATACAAAGTATATATTTGTTTTTCTTATTTCATCTATTAATTTATCTATTTGATTTTGTATATAATTTTCTATATTATCTATTTCTTCTCTGGAACAACTATCCCAGTTAATGTTAAATTCAAACATTAGGTTGTTTACTAGTAATGTTACACAATCTAAAAGTACTACATCATTAACTTTTGATATTTCGCTTATCTCCTTATAAATATCTTTATATATCTCATATGTTGTCCAATTTTTGGGTCTAGACTGCCTATGTTTTTTTATTCTATCCTTCATACCTTCATCAAATGCTATAGAAGTGGCTATATAAGCCACTTTTCCTTTTTTATCTTTGCATAGCTTTTCTGAAAAAGAACTTTTTCCTGATCTTGCTCCTCCTGTCACCATTATTATCTTGCTCATAGTTAGCCTTCTCCTCTTTCTTCTCTTCTAAATATACTTCTTCACTATGTTCTAAATTATTTTCTTTTTCTTCTTTCTCCTGTTTAACTTTTTTATATTCTTCTGTTACTAAGAGCCACTGATCTCTAACCATATTTTCTAAAAGTTTTTTTCTTTTTATTTGAGGATCTCTTAAAGCCATTTGAAACCACTTTATTGATTGTTCATAATTTTTAAATTTTCTATTAAGTTCTCCTATCAAATAAGCAAGTGATGCTGAATCCATTCCAGCTATAGGAAATCTCTCTTTTGAAAAACAATCTGTGAATATATCTAAAGAATGCTTTTGAAATTTATGTTCAAGCTCTTCTTCTCCCTTATATCTATACAGCCATGATAATTTAAGACATAATTCACCTATATAAGAATTCTTCCAATTTAGTATATTTCCTTCATATAAAGCTAACTTATAACTCTCTATTGCAGTATCAATATCCCTCTTCAATCCATAATCTCTTTCTTTCCATATTGAAGTTACCTTTTCTCTAATTACAATATGTTGTTCTTTTTTTATTAAGTTAAATTTACTTTCAGTAGCTGCATATCCACACTTAGGACATATCCATATACTATAAAAATATGGATTTACCGTTTTATAATGAACACAAAAATCTGTATCTCTTTTTAATGTTCTAAGAGCTGAAGTTTTTACCTTTTTAGTTGTAAATTCATTTATGCATATGGGACACTTTACTTTTTTATCATATAATTCTCTATCCAATATGTTCACCTCTTAAAAATAGACTATAGGTTCTTACTACTATATATATGATAAAACCTACAGTCTATTTCGTCAAAATAAATATAATTCTTAAGGACTATTAATTTATTTCATTATCTTCATTTTCAAATATTAAACTGTCTAAATTATCATTAATTTCATCATTAATTTTATTGTCATCGGTTTTGATAGTTTCAACCGCTTTAGTTTCCTTAGTTCCTCTATTTATTATTTTTTTTCTTGGTGGATAATAACTTTTAGATATTAATTCTTTTTTTATAACATTTCCATTCTCTATATATAATCTATATGTTTCTACTTTATATCCATCTCTTCCTTTCTCTTTTACTTCTTCTTTTCCTTTTTCCATAGTAGGATCTTCTTTTATCTCAACTTGTCTAGGTATAGTTTTTGTAATATTTGTAGTAATCTTGATATTTTTCTTATCACTATGATTTCCATATATCCTAGAAATCATATTATTTCCACTAACTATACTTTCTATATATATAGGATTTTGATAGTTATTTTTAAACTTAAAATCTATACTTCCATAAGAAACAGTAGCATCTCTTCCTTTATCTACATAAGAAGATGGTATAGTATGATTTCTTCTATCTGTTATAGTCACTCCAGAATACAGTGCTGCATTATATAATGTTGAAGATACTTGACATACTCCACCTGCTACTCCTTCTTTAAGCTGTCCTTGAATAATTACTGGAGCCATTTTAAAGCCTTGAGATAAACCTCTTTTTCCAGTAGAATCATTAAATGAAAATTCTTCTCCAGGATTTAATAATATTCCATTTACCTTTTGTGATGCAAGCTTAACATTTTCAGTTCTATTTTTATTGCTTACATTAAATCTAGTTGAATATTCTCCTAAAAGAGTATCTATTTTACTAAGATATTCATACTTAATTTGAGCATGTATTTCCTTTACAATTATTGATATATCTTGATAATCATTCTTTTCTATCTGAGTTAATATGGTTTCTTTCAAATTTTTTATATCTACAGCATATCCATTTTCTTCTTTTGTAATATTAATAGTTTTTCCCTTAACTTGTATAGTAGCATTTTTAGGCTCTTTATTTATACGATTTTCAATACTTGCTAAAAAATCATCTAGTTTTTCTTCATCATATTGTTTTTCTAATTCTATAAACTCTTGTTTTCCATTTTTTAAAGTTAATATTTTTTTTATATTCATAAAGAAGTTTCCATTTCTTCCCACATCATATGCTTTATCTACAGCCTCATCAACTTTAAATTTAAAATCTATTTCATTTAAATTTAAAGTGAATTTTTGATTATTATGAACTAAATTAATGTTTTGTATAGAATAATTAGACTTGATTAAATCAACCGCTTCTTTCTTAGATAAATTGCCTACGTTTACATTTTCTATAAAAATATTTTCATAAATCTTACCATTATTTTTAAGTGAATAACTAAATAAAAGTCCTCCTGTTAAAAATATTAATAGAATTGATAAAAAAATTAAAAGAATACTTTTTTTCAATTAAATTTCCTCCCCATGTTTTTTATAGTAATTACAGTAATTATTTATAGGACATATGCTACACTTAGGACTTCTTGCTTTGCATATTCTTCTTCCATGAAATATAAACAAATGATGTGCTTTTGACCATCTTTTCTTAGGTATTACATTCATTAATTTAAATTCTGTATCTTCAGGATCTTTACCTTTAACTATACCAATTCTATTACTTACCCTAAAAACATGAGTATCCACAGCTATCGCTGGCACATTAAATACATTACTCAAAATAACATTGGCTGTTTTTCTTCCCACCCCAGGTAAGCTAATAAGTTCTTCCAAACTACTTGGAACTTGTCCATTATATTTATCTAATATAATTTTTGATGATAGAATTATTTTTTTAGCTTTACTTTTATAAAGTCCACAACTTTTTATAATTTCTCCTAATTCTTCTTCTTTTAAATTACTAAAATCTTTAGGTTTATTGTATCTTGCAAAAAGTTCTTTAGTTACCTTATTAACTCTTACATCTGTACATTGTGCAGATAGAATTGTAGCTACTAAAAGTTCAAATGGCGTCTCATAGTTTAATTCACATTCTGCATCTGGATAATAATCTTCAAGTATATCTAAAACCTTATTAATAACAGTATCAACTATCACAATATCACTTCCATTTTAAATAGTTTTGAAAAATATCAAAATAGCCTTAAAGGCTACTTTGATATTTCATAAAATTTATTAAGTCTATTTATTATTTTATCATAAATATATGCAAAAGGCTTACCAGTTAGAATTTCTATAGCCTCTTCTATTCTAGTTACAGGATAGATATGAAATTTACCTTCATCAATAGCCTTTTGTACCTCGTCAAGTAAAACCAAATTATTTAAATTGTTTTTAGGTAGTATTACTCCTTGCTTCCCATTTAATCCCTTAGCTTTACATATATGATAAAATCCTTCTATCTTTTGAGTAACTCCTCCTACAACTTGAACTTCTCCCTTTTGGTTTATAGAACCTGTAACCGCTATATTTTGTTTTATAGGAATCTGACTTAAAGAAGATAAAAGTGCATAAAGTTCTGCTCCTGAAGCACTATCTCCATCTACTCCACTATAACTTTGTTCAAAGCATATATTTGCAGTAATTGAAACTGGTCTTTCTTTTGAAAAATTTTCTAGTAAATACCCACTTAATATTAAAATCCCTTTATCATGTATACGACCACTAAGTTTTGCTTCTCTTTCTATATTTATTATTCCCTTATTTCCAGGACTTGTTGTTGCAGTTATAACAACAGGTCTTCCAAATGAGTATTCACCCATGTTTATAACTGATAAACCATTTATTACTCCTATTTTTTCTCCTTCAACAGAAATTAACAACTGCCCTGTTTTATACATTTCATCTATTTTTTTCTCAATTTTATTAACTCTATTCCATTTTTCATAAATTGCTTTTTTAACATCATTTGGTTCTACAAACTCAGAACCTCTTATATTTGCAAATAAATTAGACTCTATTATTATTTCGGCAATTTTATTAAATCTAGTAGATAGTTTTTTTGTATTTTCCACAAGTCTTGAACTATATTTCAAAACAACATTAACTGCATCATAAGTGAAGTGTTTTAAATTATTTTCATTGCAGTAAGATGAAATAAATCTAGCTACTCCAATTTCATTATCTTCATTTCTGTTCATCTCACTATCAAAATCTACAATAACTTTAAAATATTTATTAAATTCTTCATCATATCTATACAATATATTATACAGATATTGACTTCCTATTAGAATAACTTTTACATCTATAGGTATTGGCTCTGGTTTAATTCCTGTTAATGTATCAATTTTTACTTCTTTAACCTGTAGACATCTTTTTAACATATCCCAAGAATATGGACTTCTTAAAACTTGATCTATATATACTACTAAATATCCACCATTAGCTTTATGAAGAGCACCAGGAACAATTTTAGTAAAATCCGTTCTAATTATTCCATTAACACTTTCATACTCAACCTTTCCAAATAAATTAATATAATTTGGATTAATTTCCAAAACAACGGGAGCACTATCCATATTTCCATTACCTACACTATCTATAAATAAATTAACTTGATATTTTATTAGATATTGTTTTTCATCTATATTTTTAAGCTCTTCTTCATCTAAATAAAATAAGTACATCTTCTCTAAAATATCATCTCTTAAATGAAATAAATATTTTTTTACTTTATAATCTTCTCCATATTTCTTTATTAAATTATCAACTTGTGGATTTATTACAATAGTTCCTACTTCTTCTTCAAGATTTAATAAATCTTCTTTTGCTATATTTTCTAGTTCTTTTATTTTAGATACTACCTGCATTGTTAGATTTTCAAGCTCTCTCTTTACTTTTAAAAATTCTTCCGATGTAGTGTCTACATTCTCATCTTTTGGAACAAATATCATTCCAAACTTATTAGATTTAAATTTAAATCCTTTTTTTTCTCCATGTTCCTTCATTTTTTTTATTAATAATTCTTTTTTAATTTCATATTCATCTAATATTTTATTTTTTTCTTTTTCATATTCTTCACTATCAAAAGCTCTTGGAAGTTCATCATATAAATTTTCTATGAATTTTTCTATATCTTTCTTGAATATTTTTCCCTTTCCTTTTTCAAAAGATAAAGCAATTGGCTCTCTTGGATTTTCAAAATTATATACATAGCACCAATCTTTATTTTTTGCTCTATCTTTAGCATATTTTTTTAATATATTTAAAGCATAGGAGGTTCTTCCTGTACCTGTTTCACCACTTATATATATGTTATATCCTGGATCATCTATCTTTAAACCAAATTCCATTGCCCATGTAGCCTTTTCTTGACCCAATATTCCCTTCAAAGGCTTAATGTCTGCTGTTGTTTTATATTTCATACTATACCCCCTTTCATATTAATACATAATATGTATTAACACTTCATTTGTTTAGCAAAAAATTTAAAAGAAAAAAGTCATAGTATCATTCTTTAAGAAAATGATATTATGACTTTTTATAACGAATAGGAAATTATAAATTTTTTAAACTGTTGATAACTTTGGTAACTGAATAAAAGTATCAACTATTTTGAGCAACGGAGTCCGTTAGGACTCGTTGGCGACATGAGCCATGCGATAGCATGAAGCGAATTTTTTTATTTTGATTTAACTATTTATAATTTCTAAATTTCTTAATATAATACTCTTACCTCTCCAACTAAATGCTCTATTACCATATCTCCTTTTAAATTCTCTATTAGATATATTTTTTATTTCTTCATATTCTAATTTATAAATCAAATCATTTTTAAATTCTTCAATATTTGTAACTTCCACTCTTTTGTTATGTGGACATACATCTTGACATATATCACACCCAAATACAGAAGGATTTTTAATAAACATTTCTTTTTCTTCTTGCGATAATTCTCCTTTTTTTTGAGTTACAAAAGAAAGACATTTATTTGGATTTATTTCAAAATTGCCAAGAATAGCTCCTCCTGGACATTTTTTAATACACAGACCACATTTTATACAAGTTTTATCAATAGGTTTGTCTATTTCAAAAGGATAGTTAGATAAAATGTACCCTATACTTACATAAGATCCATATTTATCAGTTATTATGTTATTATTTATTCCAAAATATCCAACTCCCGATATTTTAGCTAGATATCTGTCAACTAAAGGTCCAGTATCTACAAATATTTTATATTCAAAATCATTTATATTATCTTTTAAATAACTACATATATTCTCAAGCTTATTTTTTACAATTATATGATAGTCTATAGAGTATGTATACTTAGAAATATTAGTTTTTTTTACATTTCCCGAGAAATAAGGAAATAAACATACAATAATAGACTTTACATTCTCCATAGTAATTCTTGGATCTACTCTTTTTTTTATATCTTCTTCTTCAAGGCCTGTATAATACCCCTTATTTATTCTATCTTTTAATATTTCTTCAAGCTCTTTATATGGACCTATATGTGCTATTCCTACATTTTCTATACCTAAGGATTTACAAAAGTCTTTTAGTTTTTTCTTCATACGTATTTCCTTTCCCAAAATATGATTTGACTATATTTCATAAACCAATATAAAATACTAATGAGGTGATTTTATGATAATTATTACTATACCCGGAAGACCTATTAGTAAATCTAATTTTAAACTATACAATATTCACGGTCAAGCATGGATGCCTAAACAAGGAAAACATTCAAAATATATCGCATACGAAAACATGATAGCAGGATATATAAATCAACAGTACCAAGGTCCTTCTTTAGAAGGCGATATAATAACTATTTTAAAACTATATTTTCCTAATAAAAGAATGGGAGATTTACATAATTATCCTAAGAGTATATGTGATGGCATAGAAAAAAGTGGAATAATAAAAAATGATAAACAACTAAAGCCAGTTCTTTTGTTTGACTATATAGATAAAGAAAATCCAAGAGTTGAGATAGAACTTTATGAATCATCAAAATATAAAGTGAGTTATAAAATTGAAAAAACCGGCTAAATAACCGGTTTTAATCTTTCAATTTAGATACTCTTATTTCTTCAACTAAAGCAGGAATTACCTTTTTTAAATCTCCAACTATACCTAAATCAGCAACCTCAAATATAGGCGCTTCTTTATTTTTATTAATAGCAACTATAAATTCAGAATCTTCCATACCAGCAATATGCTGAATTGCTCCTGAAATACCACACGCAAAGTAAAGGTCAGGTCTTACTGTTTTTCCTGTTTGTCCTACTTGTCTATCTTTTTTAATCCAGCCCTCATCTACTACAGCACGTGAACCCGAAACCTCTCCTTTTAACTCATTAGATAGCTCTTTCAAAATAGATATATTTTCTTTATTTCCTATACCTCTTCCTCCTGATATAAGAACTTTTGCATCTTCTATATTTATTTTTTTCTTTTCTTCTTTTACTATTTCTAAAATTTCTACATTGACATCATTATCACTAAGATTTACATCAAAAAATTCTATATTTCCTACACGATTTATATCTTTTTGTATTTTCTGCATAACTCCAGGTCTTACAGTTGCCATTTGAGGCCTATGTTCTGGACAAACTATAGTTGCCATTATATTTCCTCCAAAAGCTGGTCTTGTCATTAGAAGGTTTTTATTTTCTTCGTCTATATCAAGTGATGTACAATCAGCTGTAAGTCCAGTATGTATTCTTGCTGATACTCTTGGTCCAATATCTCTACCGATAGATGTGGCTCCTATTAATACAATTTCTGGCATTTCATTATCAATTACTTTTTTTAATGCTTTAGTATACGGCTCTGTAATATAATATTTCAATCTTTTATCATCTACTATTACTACTTTATCTGCTCCATAATGAATTAATTCATCTGAAATATTTTCTATATCATAACCTAAAACAGCAGCAGTTAAATCTACTCCTAATTTATCAGCAAGTTCTCTTCCTTTTCCAAGGAGCTCTAATGAAACTTTTTGAACCTCCTTATTTCTTTGCTCTATAAAAACAAGTACTCCTTTATATTCCACAATACTCCCCTCCTATATTATGTATTTTTCTTTTAGCTTTTCTATAATAATCTTTGCAGCTTCTTTTGGAGTAACCTCAAATACTTTTCCTGCTACCTTTGCACCTTTAGTAAATGACTTTTTAACTTTTGTAGGAGAACCTTTTAATCCAATATTTGACTTGTCAACCTCTATATCTTTAAAATCCCAAATTTCTACTTTATCATTTTTAAAACAATCATATATTCCTCTTACTCTCATGTATCTAGGTTCATTTATTTCCTTTAAAGTTGTTATTAAGCAAGGAGTTTTAACTTTCATTTTGTAGTATCCATCTTCAAATACTCTTTTTAAAATAAGTCCATCTTCACAAATATCTAAGTCTTCAACATAGCTTATAGATGGTACGTCTAAATGCTGAGCTATTTGAACTCCAACTTGAGCAGTATCTCCATCTATTGCTTGTCTTCCTGTTATTATTAAGTCATAGTCTAGTTTTTTTATAGCTCCTGCTAAAGTTGAAGATGTTGCCCATGTATCTGCTCCTGCAAAAAGTTTATCGCAAAGAAGTATTGCCCTATCAGCCCCCATGGCAATTGCCTCTCTTAAAGCTATCTCTGCTTGCTTTGGTCCCATTGAAATTACAGTTACATAAGCACCTATTTCTTCCTTTAATCTTAAAGCTGTTTCTAATCCACTTTTATCATCTGGATTTATAATACTTTTAACTCCTTCACGAATTAAAGTTCCTGTTTTAGGGTCAAGCTTTACTTCAGTTGTATCTGGAACCTGCTTAATACAAACAACTATATTCATGAATTATCCCCTCCTTATTTTAGTAAACTTGCTGAAATTACCATTTTTTGTACCTCTGAAGTCCCTTCATATATTTCAGTTATTTTAGCATCTCTCATCATTCTTTCAACTTCGTACTCTCTTGTATATCCATATCCACCATGTAGCTGTACACATTTAGTTGTAACCTCCATGGCAGTTTCAGATGCAAATAGTTTTGCCATGGCAGCTTCTTTTGAATAAGAAATCCCTCTATCTTTATTAAAAGCTGCTTTATAAACTAAAAGTCTTGCAGCCTCTATTTTTGTAGCCATGTCAGCTATTTGAAATTGAGTATTTTGAAAATTTGAAATAGATTTTCCAAATTGTTTTCTTTCCTTAACATAATTTATAGTAGTATCAAGAGCTCCTTGAGCTATTCCTAAAGCTTGAGCTGCTATTCCTATTCGTCCTCCATCTAAAGTTTTCATAGCTATTTTAAAGCCCTGTCCTTCTTTTCCAAGAAGATTTTCTTTAGGTACTTTACAGTCTTCAAAAATAAGCTCACATGTTGATGAACCTTTGATTCCTAACTTTTTTTCCTTAGATCCTACTTTAAATCCTTTTGTTCCAGCCTCAACTATAAATGCTGATATCCCTCTTGTTCCTTTAGACTTATCAGTCATTGCCATAATTATGTAAATATCTGCATAGCCTGCATTAGTTATAAATATCTTCGATCCATTAAGTATGTAACAATCTCCATCTAATACTGCTGTAGTTTGCTGAGATGAGGCATCAGTACCTGCATTTGGCTCTGTAAGGCCAAAAGCTCCTAATTTTTCTCCTTTAGCTAAAGGAACTAGATATTTTTCTTTTTGTTCTTTTGTTCCAAATTCATTTATAGGAGATGCACATAAAGATGTATGTGCTGATAAAATAACCCCTGTTGTTGCACAATATTTTGATAGCTCTTCAACAGCTAAAATATATCCTAAATTATCTCCACCTTCTCCACCATATTCCTTGCTAAAAGGTATTCCCATAAAACCTGATTCTTTCATTTTTTCTAAAGTTTCAACTGGAAATCTCTCTTCTTCATCAACTTCATGGGCAAGGGGCTTAACTTCATTTTCTGCAAATTGTCTATACATTTGCTTTAATAGCTCATGTTCTTTTGAAAAAGTAAATTCCATCAATATCCCTCCTAAAATAAAATTATTCTTGTCCTAAAAATCATACACATTAATATATATTTATATATAGTTAAATTTATAACTCAGACATAAAAAAAATCTTATATAATTTCCTTTAATCAAATGAAAATTATATAAGATTTAAATTTAGTAATTTATTTTTCAACTATATCTCTAATCATTTTAATTTCTCTTTTATGACCTTCTTCATCATAAGGAGTTTCTAGAAAAAATGGTAAATCTTTTAATTTTGGATGAGTAATAAAATTAATAAGAGGATCAAAACCTATTTCTCCCTCTCCAATTCCTGCGTGCCTATCCTTATTGCTGTTAAAAGGCATCATACTGTCATTAAAGTGTATTGCTTTTAATCTATCAAGTCCTATTATATTATCAAATTCTTCTAACACTCCATCTAAATTGTTTACAATATCATATCCTGCTGAAAATGTATGACATGTATCAAAGCATACTCCTAGTTTATCACTATAGTCTACCTTATCTATAATTTCTTTTAATTGTTCAAAGCTATAACCTATTTCACTTCCTTTTCCAGACATAGTCTCAAGAAGTATTGTAATATTTTCATTTCCAGTTAATGCTTCATTTAAAGCATTTACTATTCTATTTATACCAAAATCTATACCTCCTCCAATATGACTTCCTGGGTGAAAGCACATATATTCAATTCCTAAAATATCCATTCTTTGAATATCTTCTTTAAATATTTTTCTTCCAAATTCATAAACATCATCTTTTTTTCCACCTAAATTCATAGTATATGGAGCATGAGCAAGTAATGCTCCAAAATTATTTTCTTTCCTTATTTTTTGAAAAATTTCTATATCTTTTTCATCAAATTTCTTAGCATTCCCTCCTCTTGGGTTTCTGGTGAAAAATTGAAATGTATTTGCTCCTATATCTAAAGCTGTTTTTGCAGCATGTGAAAATCCTTTTGCTATTGATATATGTGATCCAATTACTAGCATAAATCCCCCTCCTTGTTATATATATTTTAATTATACCCAAAAAATAAAGCATCAACAAATTTGTCGATGCTTTATTTTTTTAATTTTTTCTCTCTTCTTAAATCTGGAAC
The DNA here is from genome assembly GCF_900142235.1 of Tepidibacter formicigenes DSM 15518. Taxonomy (GTDB): domain Bacteria; phylum Bacillota; class Clostridia; order Peptostreptococcales; family Peptostreptococcaceae; genus Tepidibacter; species Tepidibacter formicigenes. The sequence continues at coordinate 15,041 of NZ_FRAE01000020.1, forward strand.
ACCCATTAAAGTTATATTATATGGTCTAACATTTTCTCTTTCTTTCTTATCTTTATCTTTTAAAATTTCTCCTAGTTTTTCAGCTAATACCTCCATAAGCTCTCTACATTCATCTTCAGTTAAATAATATTGATTATAATGTCTTACATGCTTTGATTGTACCTCATTATTTTCAGCTGCTCTATAAAAATCATCACTTATTTTTTCAAATAATGAAATAGATGCTTGATTTAACGTTTGTGCTACGTTATTATCAATACCTGAATTTAATATACTTTTATCTATAACTACCATTTTAGCTTTTGGAAGATAATATTTTTCTATTATTCCAGATTTTACTTTCTCCTCCACTAATTCTAATATACCAACGTTTAATAAAGTTTTTATGTGATAATTTATTTTTGCATGAGGTTCTCCTAATACTTCAGATAGTTGTTTTGCTGAAAGAGGCTCTTCCCCAAAAGCTTCTAATATTTCTACTCTATAGGGATGAGATATAGCCTTTATTTCTTCGATATCTCTTAAAACCAAAATATCCTTCATGACATCACCCATTATTCATTTTTGTATATATTATATTATTTAAAGTTGCAATTGTCAAAATTTTTTATATATATTAAGTTTAAAAAATGCTTAAATTTAATTTCTCAGATAAGTTTTCCAAAACTTTAACCCCAGCAATGCTATTGCCTTTTTTATCAAGTGATGGTCCAAAAACTCCTATTCCCATCTCATTTGGAACTGTTGCCATAATTCCTCCTCCTACACCGGATTTTGAAGGAATTCCAACATTTATTGCAAATTGTCCAGATGCATCATACATACCACAGGTTACCATAAAAGTTTTAACAATTCTTGATATATCAGATTCAATTAATCTTTCTCCATTTCTAATATCCACTCCATGAGATGCAAGATTTAATCCTATTCTAGCTAAATCTTTAACTGTAACTTCAATAGAACATTGTTTAAAATAAAGATCCAATACTTCTTCTACATTTTCTTCAAGTATTCCCTCACTTTTTAATAAATATGCCATGGCTCTATTTCTATCACCTGTTTGTTTTTCACACATATAAACATCATAATTTATATCTAGATTTTCATTTCCTGAAAGTTTTCTAAAAAATTTTAACATTCTTTCAAGTTTTTCATCATTATTTTTTCCCTTAATCATAGATGTAATCATTATTGCCCCAGCATTTATCATAGGATTGTATGGTATAGAAGGTTTCGTAGTTTCAAGCTTCATTATAGAATTAAAAGGATCTCCACTTGGCTCCATTCCTACTTTTGAAAATACTTTCTCCTTACCATTATCCATAAGAGCAAGAGCAAGAGTTATAGGTTTTGATACACTTTGAATTGTAAATTTCTTTTCATAACTTCCAACTTGATATATATTATTATCCATATCTATTATACAAATTCCTAAATCATCTCTATTAGCTTTTTTAAGTTCAGGGATATAAGTAGCTACATTGCCTTTTTTAGTATATTTTTTATTTTCATCAATTATCTTTTGTAATAATTCTTTCAAATCAATCCCCCATTTCTAGTAATTAATGTACTAACCTACTTCCTCCTATAAATTCTCTTAATATAGAAGTTGGTGGAATATCTACTTCTTCTTCTATAGGAACAAAATATTGTAAAAATTTTAAAAGTCTTTTTGCTTCTCTATACTCTTTAGTATTTTCATCTATTTCTCTTAATAAAGGCTCAACATATTTTTTAAGAACTGCTAGTTCATAAACGGAAGCTGAGTTAAACATAATATCAGCCTTTTCTTGATATGGAAATATATTTTTTTCTTCTCCTCTTCTTACTAAAGGCCACATTTGTATTGTTCTTACTGCACTATGACCTCTAAATTGATTATCTCTTACAATTCTTCTTATAAGCCTTAAATCTGTTGTAGGTATTCTATTATGTTCATCTAAATTGAGTTGAGTTAATGCACTTACATATATTTTAAACTTATTTCCATCTGGAATAGATTCTGTTAGTAAATCATTAAGACCATGTATTCCCTCCATTATTATAGGCTGATTTTCTGTAACTTTTAATTTTTTTCCTATGTATTCTCTTTTACCTGTTTTAAAATTAAAATATGGAATTTCTATTTCATAACCCAATATTAATTTTTCTAAATGATCATTAAAAAGATCTAAATCTATAGCATATATAGACTCAAAATCATAATTCCCATCTTTATCTTTAGGTGTATCCTCTCTATTTACAAAATAATCATCAAGTGATATTGAAACAGGATTTAGTTTATTAACTCTAAGCTGTATAGATAGTCTTTGAGCAAAGCTAGTTTTACCAGAAGATGAAGGTCCTGCAATTAAAATTATTCTTCCTTTTTCTTTGTTTTTGACTATCATATCAGCTATTTGAGATATTTTTTTTTCATGAAGAGCTTCTACTGTTCTTATTAAGGATGGATACTCTTTTCTTTCTATTAAATCATTTAAAGAGGCAACCTTATCAACATTCATTATTTTAGCCCACTCTTCTGCTTCTTTGTAAATTCCAGCAAGCTTTGGTTGAGGCTGAAACTTTGAAATTTCATTTGGATGATCTTTTTTAGGTCCAAGTATTACAACTCCAGGATTATAATACTTTAATTCAAATAATTTTAAATATCCTGTAGATGGAACCATATATCCATAAAAATAATTTTTAAGCCATCCACACTTATATATACTAACTGTTTCAGACTCTTTATATTTAAATAAATTTACCTTTGCATTTTTTTCACTACTTTCAAATATTTTTATTGCTTCTTTAATAGGAAGTTTCTTTTTTTCAAATGGTACGTCTTCTTCTATTATTTCTTTCATTCTTGATTGAATTTTTTCTACATCAATTTCATTTATAGGTCTATCATAATGTATTTCACAATATAATCCTTTCCCCAAAGAATGCTCAACACTTACTTTACATCCTGAAAGCATTTCTTCACAAGCTCTTATAAATACGAAGGACAAACTTCTCATATAAGTTCTAATTCCATCTTCATGGCTCAAATCTATAAATTCAATACTACAGTCTTTTTCTATTTCATAATTCAACTCTTTTAAGTTATTATCTACAACACCTAAAACTATAGGACTTTTATATAATTTTTCATATTCTTTGCTTATGTCAATTAATTTAGTTCCAACTTCATATTCTTTTTCTTCATTCATTATTTTAACTTTTATTATGCTCACTCGCATCACTCTCCTTGTCTATTTTTTTATAAAGGATAATAATAATATATGTACAAAAAGAGAGCAAATGCTCTCTTTTTTTAACTTGTATAATATTTTTAATACATTCTTTTATCTGGACTTGCTGGCTCTGAAATATGACTTAAAGCTTCACCTGCTTCATTTACATGTATATTTACAACTGCTAAGTCTCCTAAAGAAAGCATTCCTACTAATTTGTTATTTTCAACTACTGGAAGTCTTCTTATTTGATTACTAGCCATTAATGAAGCTGCCTCATGAGCATCTGTATCAGGAGTTACACTTACAACATTTCTACTCATTATACTTCCTACATGTTGATTAGAATTTACAGTATCTGTAACACTTCTTAAAACTATATCTCTATCTGTTACTACTCCAACAGGAGTTTTATTTTCATCACAAACAGGAACTATCCCAACATCTAAATCTCTCATAATATCTGCAGCCTTTGCTATATTAGAATTTACAGTTACATATGATACATCTTTTGTCATTACATCTCTTACTTTCATATTTAAAACCTCCCATTTTTTTAATCAATATTATTTTCTCTTTTTTTAAGAGGTTTTATTTATAAATTTTTAAAAATGATATTTTTACTACTTTGGAAAAATTTTTCATTCATTTCTAAAACTATATATTTAACACTTTTTAAATTTAATAAATATTTTATATCTTCTTCACTTAATAATCCAATTTCACTTAATCCTAAGTGTAAATCACTTTTTCCATCGTTATTACTTAGATGAATAAGTTTAATATAGCTACTTAATTTATTTACATAATCATCACTATTTATTAGATTATGACCACTATCATAACAAAATCCAAAGTTATCCTTTTTTACATTCTTAAATATGTATTCAAAATCATTTACATTATCACCTAAATTAACCAAATGTCCTTCTGAAACATATGTATTTTCGATATATATCTCTGCATTGGTTATATTTTCTAGTACCTTCTGAAAAAAACATAGGGTATTATTTAAATATTTTTCCCTATAATTTTTAACTCTATTTTTTAAACCGTAGCCTAAATGTAAATTATAGTATTTTACATCTAATATCTTACCTTTTTTATAGTTTTCTATAAAAAAATCAATCCAGCATTTTCTTATATATTTTATACTTTCACAAGTATTTAATTCCATTGGCATATGAACACCAATACTTATATCATTTTTTTTTAATTCTTCCTTTTCTTCATACAAAAAATCCCAATCCTCTAAATTATCTATTCCAACTTCTATATGATTAAATCCTAGTTCCTTACATATATCTATTTTTTCTTTTATATCATATGCCATGGCTGATATTCCCAGTTTCAATTGAATCACCTACTTTAAAAACCCTACCTTATTTAAAGGATAAAGTCTTATAAAAGCTCTTCCTATTATATTATCTTCACTAACCATACCAACTCTAGGATCTCTACTATCTAAACTGTTAGGTCTATTATCTCCCATTGCAAATACAAATCCTTCTGGAACAATAGTATCTATATATCCATCTGTATAATCCCCATTTATATAAGGTTCTTTAATTTCTTTATCATTTACATATACCTTACCACTTATAATCTTTATTTTATCTCCAGGTACAGCTATAACCCTTTTTACTAAATCCTTTTCTTTTCCATTTTCTTGAGTTAAATGAGATTTAAAGACTACTATATCTCCTCTAGATGGCTCATGTGTTGTATATGGTATCCTATTTATTATAAGATAGTCATTTTCTTCAAGTGTTGGATACATAGAATATCCTTTTACAAGAGTTGGTCTTATAAACTGCGTTATAACAAATGCTATCACAAGTGATATTGCTATTGTTTTAACCCATTCTATAATTTCCTTTTTCAATTTATTGCTCATAGCATTCATCTCCTTTAGTGCTTATATATTTACTTATTAAATCTATTATTATATTATTTATATCATCATATTTATCAAATTTTATATCAAAATCTAAATATTCACATGCACTTATAAAATCATCTACAACTTCAAAAGGCTTTCCATATATAGATTCTATATCTTCTTTACTTACTCCTTTGAATCCATGACCAACAGGAGAATCATTTCTTAACCTAATTAAATTTTCTAATTTTTCGCTATTTAATATTTCAAGGGCTTTACTCATTTTCCTAGTTTTTCTCATATATTTGTTTATATATTTAGTTATCCCATGAGTTAGATTACTCGTATATATATTATACCTCTTTCTCAATATATTCAATATATTTTTTTTAGATACCATATACCCAAGCATTGATATTTTATTTTTTCCAGACTGATTTCTTACAAATATATATTTAAAAAGAGCTTCTTTTAATCTGTATATCCTTCCTAAAAAATCTATATATTCCTCATTTATAAGTTGTATCTTTATATTTTCTATGAATTCAGAAAATATAGCTTCTGGTTCTCCATCTAATAAATCTATTAAATTGTTTCTAAGTGCTTTTATTTCTTTCCTATTTTTAATTTGTGGTGTTAAACTATCTATTTTTTTTATAGAAGTTTTAAAATCAAAATTAACTGAAGATTTACAAGAACTAACAAATGTATGTAAATCTCCATTTTCTATTCCTAGTTCTTCTAATATATCTACTACTGCGTCATAATTATATCTGCTTAAAAATTTTAATATTACAAATTCATATTTCTTATCGATACTACCCATATAATCACTCCCACGGATTATAATTTTTATAACTAATATTATATTATAATATGCCCTCCTATTTGAATTATTAACACGTTTAAAATTTTAATATTAATAAAGACCCTAAATTTAGGGCCTTTTTAAATTACATTACAGGTATTTTAATTATTTGATTTGGATATATTAAATTTGGATTTTTTAAATTATTATATTTAGCTAAAGTTTTCCAATCAACATTAAACTTTTTGCCTATTTTCCAAAGTACATCTCCTTTTTTAACTACATAAGTTTTCTCTACATTATCTTTAACTATTTCTTTAGACTGTTCTTCTTTCTTTTCAATTTTTTGAGTTTTTTGTTCGGTAGGAATTAATCCCATTTTTTGAAGCTCATATACATTTAAAGATTTTATATTTGGAGTTCTTCCGTCTTCTGAAGTTGGAACTTTTATTTTTCCTTCTTTAACTAATTTATAAATAGTATCTTTTAACGGATTATTCAAATCTATACCAATTATTTTCCAATTATTATCGACCTTTGGAGATATAGTTTTCTTTTCTTTTACATACTGACCTATAAGATTTCTAATACTTCCATCTGCAAATTTTTCAGATGAATCATAAACCTTATCTTCAGCTTTAAAATATCCATCTTTAACCATATTTCCAAATCTATAATTATTTACTGCTAAAGTAAATATCATATCATCTGTAACTGGTTTTCCTTTGAATTTAAGATTTACTATTCTTTGTCCTTCAGGCTTTGATATATCAATATCATACTCAATCCCTGAAAACATATCATAGTTATAACCTCTTATATCAGGATTAAAGCTAATTGTTACATCTCCATCTTTATATGTATTATAATATCTTGCTGACCATTCCATATAATCCTTTAATTGCTTTCCTGTAACTTTTACTCCAATTAATGTATTTGCATATTTATATATATTTGCTACATCTTTTTTCTTAAAATCTCCCTTTAAAAGATTCATATCGCTTTTAAAAGCTGCAGCAGCTGATATATCAGCACCAGAATAGTGCATTTGAACTTCATTTATAAAGTCTATCAAAGCTGTATCTTCAACTTGTACTCTCGGTATTCCTGGTAATACTTGAGTATCTTTTATAAAATCTTCTGTTACAGTTCCAATCACAGTATTCGCATCATTTCTAGAAATTTCATGAATTCTTTTGTATTTTTCTTCCAATTCTTTGTCTACTGGATAATTTTTAGTGTATATATTTTCGCTAGTTTTATCTACTACAATCCATTTTCCATTTTCATTTTTAAGTTTTAAATCTATTTTAGATACTCTATTTCCATAGCTTTTAGGCTCAACAACTATTGTATTCCCAATCATCTCACCAGAAATATCACTATGAGCATGCCCCATAATAACAGCAGTAAGCTCTGGATTTGCCTCAATTATAGTTTTACTTCCATCAAAATCTGTATATTCATTATCAAGTCCCATATGAAATACTCCAATAAATACATCTGCTTTATCTTTTAATTCTTTTATAACTTTTTTAGTTTCCTCAACTGGATTTTTAAATTTAAGTCCTTTAAAATGCTCTGGAGTTGATGCTTCCCATCTAGGTATATTTGGAGTAATCATTCCTATTAGCGCTATTTTAACGCCATCTTTTTCTACTATTTTATAAGCATCAAATGCTCTTTCTCCATTTTCTTTGTATGCATTTCCTGCAAGAACTGTTGCTTTAGATGTTTTAACAGCCTTATTTAATGCATCAAGCCCAAAATTAAATTCATGATTACCTAATGTCCATGTATCATATCCTATATCATTCATAACCTCTATTATTGGATTTTTTTCTTCATCTTGAAAAAGCTCAATAGAGTTATCTTGAGTTGTATCTCCTGCATCTACTAAAATTACATTTTTATTTTTACTTTTTATGTCTTTTACTACTGATGCAATTTTTAGATACCCTGCATCTTTATCCTCTGAATCTAATGCATAGTCCCAAGGGAATATTCTTCCATGAACATCACTAGTTCCGAGTATAGTTATATTAGTTTCTTTTTCATTTGCAACAGCTCCTATAGGCGTAACTACACTTATTAATAATGCCATTATAATTAATATTGATACTTTTTTTCTCAAAAATAAACCCTCCTCTTTTATTAGTATTTAATTAAAAACAATATAGGATTTCTTACATACAATATAATATTCTACATAAGATAACATTTTCCTCCATTTTTAATTTAATTTTTATATTGAATTTACAAATATCTGCTGATATTCTAAAATATATAAGGGAGGTAATATACTATGGAAAAACTCAAAGATATTCTTTATGAAATAAGTGACCTAATTCTTGGATTTGTAGTTCTTTTAGTAATAATTTCTACTATAGGTTGGCAGCTTTATGGTTGGTTTGACTCTAGTGAGGCAAAAAGTGCATTTAAAATTGATAATGAAATTAAAGTAGAAGATAAAATACCTAACAATTCTATCAAAAAAAATACTACTGAAAATCCCAAAATAACTATACAAGAAATAGTAAGCTTTGAAATTAAATCTGGACAAACAGGAATAAAAATAGCTGAAAACTTAAAGAATTTAGAACTTATTGATTCTGTAGATGATTTTTTAAATACTCTTAAAAAATCTAACTTAGAAAACTCTATGAAAGCAGGTACTTATAAAATAACAAAAGGTTCTTCCTTAGAAGAAATTATACATATACTTACAAAATAGCAAAAGGCTGTCATTATGCATTGACAGCCTTTTTATATCTCTCTTTTAACATATCTTCAATTTCTTTTACAGGCACAGGTTTGCTGAATAAATAACCTTGATATTCTTCACAGTTAAAATCATTTAAAAGCTTTAATTGTTCTTGAGTTTCTACTCCCTCTGCTAATACTTTTAAATTTAACGCTTTAGCCATATCTATTATAGCTCTCATTATTGCACTATTTATATTGTTTGAACATATTTCATCAACAAATGATTTATCAATCTTTAATACATCTATTGGAAAATCTTTTAAATAACTTAATGATGAATATCCTTTTCCAAAGTCATCTAAAAGTATCCTTATTCCTTTTAATCTTAACTGACCTAAAACCTTATAAGCATATTCCTTATCTCTCATAGCAGCTGTTTCAGTAATTTCTATGCTTATAAGTGAAGGGTCAATCTTTGTATTTATTAAAATTGACTCTACCTTTTCAACAAAATTACTTTCATTGAGTAGTTTTGGTGAAATATTTACAGAAATATTTACTGGATCTAAACCTTTATCTTCCCATTCTTTAACTTGAATACAAGCTAATTCTAATATATATTCGTCTAACTTTTTAATAAGACCAGTTTCTTCTGCTACAGATATAAAATTATTAGGATAAATTAAACCCTTTTCAGGATGATTCCATCTTACTAATGCTTCAAGACCTATAACTTTATCTGTTTTAATATCAACCTTAGGTTGATAGTGAAGAATAAACTCTCTTTTTTCTAGTCCTACTCTAAGGCTTTCTGCTATATCAAATTTCTTCTCTATTTGATTATTCATTTTGCAATCATAAAATTGGTAGCTATTTCCTTCTTTTTCCTTAGTCTTATACATAGCTATATCTGCATTTTTCATCAATTCCTCTATATTTTTCCCATTTTCAGGAAATATAGATATTCCAATACTACATGTTATATGAATTGATTTTTCTTTCAATATAAATGGTTTTTCAAAGTTATCTAAAATTTTTCTAGAAATATGTACTATTTCATCTTTATCATTAATATCACTTAATATTATTATAAACTCATCTCCGCCCAATCGTGCAATATAATCATCTTTTTTAATAATTTTTCTTAACCTACTAGCAACCTCTTTAAGAACATAATCTCCTGCACTATGCCCTAATGAGTCATTTATAAATTTAAATTTATCTAAATCTATAAATAATATACCTACTTTACTATTATTTTTTAATGCTTTATTAATAGTTGAATTTAAATTATTTTCTATGACTCTCCTATTTGGTAGATTAGTTAATGGATCATTATAAGCTACATATTTTAATTTCTTTAAAAGTTTTTCTTTTTCTCTAATAGCTTTATAAAAACCATAAGCAATAAATATCACTCCTAATACTAGAAAAATTTTCTCAAATAAAGTATCAATCCATTCTGGTATTGAAATAAATTTAAGTTCATCAATAGAATCTGTAAGCAATGATATTGAAAATATTATCCATCCAATGCTTAAATATCTTATTTTTAAATCTATTGATAAAAAAATACAAATTACAGCAAAAATAAAGCATACACCTTCAACTACAAAATCAAATATGTTTATAGGCAAACTATTTTTAGACGATATAATTATTGTTGCCAAAAACAACAGCATTAAAAAAAATAATCCCGATATATTTTTATAATGTCTTTTATTCATATATATCCTCCAATTAAGTCATATATAATCTTATATATTCAAAATATATAAGATTATAAAATTCTACAAAACTATGTCATTTCATATATATTATATCATTTCAAATGAAAAATTTACATTCTAACCGATTATATTTATATTTTTTAATACTTTTTTACTATATCAAATAATATATTAGGTGGCATTTTTATACTTATTTTAATATTTTATTCTAAGTCCTTTTGGGTAATGATTTTTGAGTATTCCATTAGATTCTTTACCCCATCCAAGAGGAAACCCCTCTACTGTAACTAATACCCAACCTCTACTCTCACCTGTATTTAATATATTTCCTCTTAAATAATCCATTGCCTCTTTAGAGTCTAATTTTAAATTATGTACAAATTTCACGTCTTCTTTCTTTAAATAGTGAGATAATGCATGAGATGGTTCAAATCTATTTTTCTTTAAAGTTCCAAGATGTAGTCCACTCCTTAAAACTTTTATTCCTTTTAAGCTTGGATATTCATTTGGAGCTAAATATAAGTTATCTCCTTTTAATTCTAAATTACCTTCAATTTTTATATTTAAAAATTTTTTCTCAAATTCTTTAAAGTCTTTTATCTCATTTGTAAGCTTTTTGATTTTACTCATTTTAAGTTTACTTTCAACTTTAGAATTTTTTTTCATTTTAGCAACAAAATGACCTTCTCCTTTTACTTTATGAGGCCATAGTCTTTCCATATGTAAAAGAGCTATATCTTCATGTTTACTTAAAAAATTATTTATAACATCTTCATTTTCTTCTTTTGCAAAAGTGCAAGTAGAATATACAAGTATTCCTTCTGTATTTAGCATATTATAAGCTCTATCTAATAACTCTTCTTGTATACTCCTACATTCAAGTACTTTATCATATGTCCAATCTTTTATTGCACCTTCATCTTTTCTAAACATCCCCTCACCAGAACAAGGTGCATCTATAATTATTTTATCAAAATATCCTTTAAATATTTTTTCAAGTTCTCTAGCTGATGAATTAGTTATTATAACATTTTTAGCTCCAAATCTTTCTATGTTTTCTCCTAAAGCTTTTACTCTAATATTGTTTATTTCATTAGATACTAAAAGTCCACTTCCATTTAATTTTGAAGCTATATATGTAGATTTTCCACCAGGAGCTGCACAAATGTCTAGTACTTTATCACCTTCTTTTATATCTAAATTTGGAACTACAGCCATGGCAGAAGGCTCCTGAAGATAATAAACTCCAGCTTCATGAAGAGGATTTTTCCCTGGTCTTACTTCTTCATCATCATAGTAAAAACCTTCTTTACACCAAGAAATAGGGGTTAAATTAAATAACCCCATATTTAAAAAGTCTTCTACAGATATTTTTAAATTATTAATTCTAAGACCTGTAGTTTTTCTATCTTTATAGGATTTTAAAAAATCATCATATTCTTCACCTAAAATTTCCTTCATATCTTCTAAAAATTTTTGTGGCAAATTAATCAAAATTCTTCTCTCCTTTTGTTGTTGATTCTTCCAAATGTATCTCTTGAGTTCTTAGTATATTCATTCAATTTATCTAAATTAATCTTCCATAAGTATAACACATAAGGAATAAATAATACCATAAGTATAGGCATATTAGCAATTAAAATAAAATCAAATATGCCATGTAAAATTACAGGTACTATAAGAGATTTTCTTAAAAATTCTTTGCATTTTGACTCTTCTTGGACACAGTATTTAGCTAAAGAAAGATAATAACCCATTGTTACTCCAAATAGCATATGAGCAGGAACAGATAATATTCCTCTTCCTATTCCTATATAAGGATTTGAAGCAAATCTAAAAACAACATACATAACATTCTCTACTGTTGCAAACCCAAGAGATGAAAATGTACAATAAACTATACCATCTAGTTTTTCATTAAAATGATGACTTTTAAATGCACTTTTTAATACAACAAATCTTTTAAAATATTCTTCTGTAAACCCAGCTACTAAAAAAGCTGTATATAAAGGCCACATAATACCAGAAAACACATTAAATCTACTTAAAAATTTTTCAACAACTATAGTAGGAATTACTGATAAACATCCTAATATAAATACTTTAAGTAAAAGGTCAACTGGCTCTTTATCATACCTATCAGTAAGATATATACCAAATGCTAATGCTAGCCCTGGAGCTATAGCTATAAGTAAAAGTTTTAAATCCATAAAATAGCGCCCTCCTAAATATATAACTATTGTTATCATTTATAATTCCCAAAATCACTTAACAAAATATATTTTTTTTCATATTATATAATAGTTTAATTTAGGAGGGATAAAATGGAAATATATAGAGTTGTTAAAGGAGATAGCCTTTATGATATTTCAAAAAAATACAACATTTCTATAGATGAAATTATAAAGGCTAATGACCTTCCATATAATGATAAATTATCTGTTGGAATGAATCTTTTAATACCTTCAAAATCAACAGCATCTAATGAAGATTATTTTAATTACAAAGTGCAAGTTGGAGATTTTTTATATAAAATAGCTAAAAAATTTAAAGTAAATTATAAAGATATAATTGCTTTTAATAATTTAAAACCACCTTACGTAGTTTATCCTGGTCAAATTATTAAAATACCTAAAAAAAATAAAAAGAAATTAGTCTCAACTCTTCCTTTTTTTCAACCAGGAACTAAATATAAAAATTACTACGATTATATAAAAGAAATATCTCCACAACTTACTTATATGGCAATATTCGATATAAGAACAAATAAAGATGGTAATTTAATAAGTGAAATACCTGAAGAATTAACAAAGTTTATTCTAGATAATAATATAAGCCCACTTCCTGTAATAACTAATTTTGATGGAGAAAATTTTAATAAAGATTTAGCAAGAGAAGTACTCACTAATAATATGGACCTTTTAATTAAAAATATAGTAGATTTAACAGTAAAAGAAAACTATGGAGGAGTAATACTTGATTTTGAAAACCTATATCCAGAAGACAGAGATTTATTTAATACTTTTGTAAAAAAATTATCTGAAAAGCTTCATGAAAAAAACAAAGTACTTGGAATGGCTATAGCTCCTAAATGGGAAGATTGGTCTGATAGACCTTGGGTTGGATTTTTTGACTATGAAGAACTAGGAAAATACCTAGATATAGCATATCTTATGACCTATGAATGGGGATGGGTAGGAGGAGATCCTCAACCTATAGCTCCACTACCTAATATGAAAAGAGTAATAGATTATGCTCTAACTAAAATGCCAAGTGACATAATATATATGGGAATGAATCTTTATGGATATAACTGGCCTGTTTACAAATATAAACAAGAACCTGCTAAAACAGTAACTTTAAAAGATGCATATAAATTAGCTATAGATAACAATGCTCAAATTCTATGGAACAATAAATCTAAGACTCCTTATTTTAAATATATAGACGAAAAAGGAGACCTTCGTGAAGTTCACTTTGAAGATGCTTTAAGTCAGCTTTATAAGCATGAACTTGCAAAACAGCTTAATTTAGAAGGATTTGGTTACTGGGTGTTAAATACTAAAATTGCTCCTACTTGGTATATTCTAGATGAGTTATTTAAAGTTAAGAAGGTGATGCAATAATGACTGATGGTAGATTATTAGTTGAAGTTATAGATAAAAAAACTAAATCTCCAATACAAGATTGTAGAATTAATATATATACAAAGGATACTGATACACAAAAAACTATAGCAGAAAATTTACCTACTGATATATCAGGTCAAACACCTATAATAGAACTTCCTGCTCCAGACTTAAAATATTCACAAAAACCTTCTGAAGTGAAGCCATGGAGTGATTATGTAGTTGAAGTTATTAAAGATGGCTATATAGATGTTATTGTAGATGGAGTTCAAATACTTCCAACCGAACTTGCTATACAACAAATAGAGTTGGTTAAAATTGAAAACACAAGATTTATGAGGCAAGATACAATGGTAATAACAATAGGCCCAAATACATTATGGGGAAATTATCCTCCAAAAATTCCAGAATCGCCTAATAAGGTTATACCTCCACCAACAGGATTTGTAGTACTTGATTATCCTCAAGTTCCAGAATTTGTAATAGTCCACGATGGTGTTCCAGATGATTTTTCTGCTCCTAATTACTGGATAAGGTATAAAGATTATATAAAAAATGTAGCCTCATCAGAAATATACTCAACTTGGCCTATTAGCACTATTTATGCAAATGTATGTGCTATAGTATCATTTACATTAAACAGAGTATTTACTGAATGGTATAGAGGAAAAGGCAAAAACTTTACAATTACCTCTTCAACAGCATATGATCATAAATTTATTTTCGGAAGAAATATATATCAAAATATAAGTCGAGTCGTAGATGATATATTTAATTTATATTTCAAAAGACCATCTAGTAGAAGACAGCCTCTTCTTGCTCAATACTGCGACGGAGTACAGGTCCAGTGCCCTACTTGGATGACTCAATGGGGAAGTAAGTATCAAGGAGATTTAGGAAAATCTTATGATGAAATATTAAAATATTTTTATGGAGATGATATTGGATTTGACAAAGCACAAGTTGTATCTGGAGTACCTGTTTCATTTCCTGGATATACTTTAGGAATAGGCTCTAGTGGAAAACCTGTTAGAACAATTCAGCAACAATTAAATAGAATTGCTCAAAACTATCCAGCAATACCTAAAGTAAAAGTAGATGGAGTATATGGTAAAGGAACAGCTGATGCAGTTAAAAAATTCCAAGAAATATTTAGACTTCCTGTAACTGGAACAGTAGATTTTGCTACTTGGTATAGAATTTCTGACATATATGTAGCTGTAACTAAAATTGCAGAACTAAAATAAAAAAATTCGCTTCATGCTATCGCATGGCTCATGTCGCCAACGAGTCCTAACGGACTCCGTTGCTCAAAATAGTTGATACTTTTATTCAGTTACCAAAGTTATCAACAGTTTAAAAAATTTATAGTTTCCTATACAATAAAAAAATAGGAGAAGGGTTTAGTTTTATACCCTTACTCCTATTTTTCATATATTTTCATCTTTAACCTGTCTAGAATAATTCCAATTAAATACAGATCTTATTTTTTCAAATGCTCTCCTTAAATTAAGAATTCCATATCCCCAAGATATATTAGGATATGTATCTCCTTCTCTCATATTAGTTCCTCTTATTAGGTAGGTTTTAACTTTTTGACTATAAAGCCTTGGATCATTTTCCTCTACAATTCCCCACTGTAAAAGTAGTGCTACTGCTCCCGCAGCATGAGCACCAGAAGCACTTGTTCCTGTTAAGCTTCCATATCCACCGCCTGGAACAGTAGTCGTTATATTAACTCCAGGTGCTACTAAATCTGGTTTTATCCTATCATCTCTAGTTGGTCCTCTTGATGATGCTCTATATAAGCTATTGTCTTTATGATTATATGCTCCTACAGTTATTATTGCTTCTGCAGTGGCTGGAGTAACTATAGTTCCGTAAGGATCTGCCTTTAAGAATTCAGTTCCTTGTGATAGCAATACTTTATTAGGTAAATACATATCATATTTACCATCTACAATATAATCTCCATATAATCTTATAATCCAAGTTCCAGGTTTTATATTGCTAAAGGAAATATATATAAACTCATCTCCTGTAAGCTCATCTGGAAATTTATATATAACATTTGTTTCTACACCTTCCATTGTAAACTTTACAAGTTCTGTTTCACTAAGTTTTGCAGGTATTTTTTCTATAGCATCTCCTGTTGGAGAAACAAAGCCTAAAGATATCCTATCTGGCTTTCTACCCCAAATATAAACATCTAAATCTCCTTGATTTTCTCCAACTCTAAGTTCTACTTCTTGAACTTCCCCAGTATTATTAAATTTTCCACTATAATGAGTCTTTGTATCTCCTTCATTTCCAGCACCTGCTACAGCTATAATTCCTCTATTTCTAGTTAATTCATATATATAATTTTCTATCATAGATTTACCATCATGACTTCCTTCATTTGTTCCTAAAGATATATTTATAACCAGTGGCATTTTAAGCTCTAATGCTTTTTCATATGCATATTTAATTCCAAGCATTAAATCAGCAGAATTATAATACCCTTCATCATCTCTTAATTTTACAACTACAAACTCACTATCAGGAGCAACTCCTACATATTTTTCATCTGCTCTTCCTCTTGATCCTATTATTCCTGCAACCCTTGTTCCATGGCCAGTTTCATCCTTTGTCTCTAATTTTTCACCAGTTTTAATTGCTTCATTTATTTCTTCTCTTGTATATTCTCTTCCAGATATAAATCCTTCTGGTGGGTTTCCCTCTAAAGTTTGATCCCAAATACTTACTATTTTAGAAGTATCATCTTCATATATAAAATCAGGATGAGAATAATCTATTCCCGAATCAATTATAGCTACCAAAACCCCCCTTCCCGTTAGAGGGATGTATGGATGATTGTGAAAAAATTTAGCCCCAATTTCTTCTACACTAGTGTCTATAAGTGGTACCATTTTATAAGGTTTTTTTATGCAAACTATATTATCTATTTCTTCTACTAGTATTTCTACATTAAAATCATCTGGTACATATATTACTGCATATCTATCATCTATCATTTGAACTTTTTCTATTCCCATTTGACCTAATTCTTCTTTTATATCCCCTTGATATTCTATTACATATTCCTTCAAATTATTATCTTCCTTTCTATATAAATCTCTAAAATTAGCCAGATTAATATTTTTTAAATTTAGCTTTCCATAACCCCAAATTGAATCTGGATATTTTAAAAATTCCTTATCTCTTACTGCATTTTTTAAAAGAAGTGCTTTTATTCTATCACCATATAAAAATGGGTCATTTTTATCTACTATTCCCCACTCCATCAAAAGCGCTAAGCTTCCAGTTACATGAGGAGCTGCCATACTAGTTCCAGAAAGTGCTCCAACTCCTCCCCCTGGAATACTTGATACTATTTCTTCTCCAGGAGCTACTATATCTGGTTTTACAACCTTTCTATCTATATCTCCTCTTCCTGAAAATACAGAAGAAGTACCTTTATTATAATCATAGCTTCCTACCGAAATAACTCTTTTAGAAGTTGCTGGAGTAGTTATTGTAAGGTTTAAATTTGAATCTAAAAATTTTGTATCTCTACTTAACTTTTCAGATATAGGTAAATATATATCTACATCTCCTTCAACTATCTCCTTTGCATCTAAAGTTATTTTCCATATACCTTCTTGTATATAAGGATTACCTTTTAATTCAATTACTGCTTTTTCTCTTAGTGTATATGGAGTAGCTGAAACAAAAAATGCTCTCATATTTGTGTTGCCAAGTATCATATTTATTTCTCCAGTATTTTTATCAATACTAGGGCTAGATACGCCTGAAGGATTTTGAATTGAAAAACTAAAATCATCAGAGAATTTTTTCCAAATTTCAATTCTTAAATTTCTTTCTCCTGATCCTACAGAAAACTCAATAGGCTTTAACATATTATCTTGAAGCTTTACATACTTATGATGAGATTTATCTCCTTCATTTCCAGATGCAACAACTATAGATGTTTTCCATCTTAAAGCCATTTCATCTAAATACTCTTCAAATAATGAAGTTCCGTCATGAGGTCCTTCATTAGTACCATAACTTATATTTATAACTACAGGCCTTCCTAAACTTTCTGCTTTATCTATTATGTATTTTACAGCTCTCATAAACTCAGTAGTTCTTGCAAAAGACTCTATACCTTTAGTCCCTACTTTAACAGCTATAATATCAGAATTTGGAGCAATAGTTGATGCAATACCTGACACATGTGTGCCATGGCCTATCTGATCAAAAAAAGGAATATCTTCTCCTTTTAATGCATTATTAATATCTTCACTAGTATATTCATATCCACTTGTAAAACCCTCTGGAGGATTTCCTTCTCTTGTTTGATCCCATATACTTATTATTTTAGATGTACCATCTTCCTTTATAAAAAATGGATGCTTATAATCTATACCAGAATCAATAATTCCAAGAATCACTCCATCTCCAGTAAGTCCCGTTTTATCTTTAAAAGAATCAACTCCACTAGCTTCAAAACTTGTAAGGCTTGGTCCTAATATAAATGGTCTTTCTATATACTCTATTTCTTCATAATCAAGAAGTTTATTTACATCACTTTCTTCTTTTAAAGTAATTATTGCAAATCTTTCATTCAATACTTCAACTTCTACACCCATTTCTTCTTTTAATTTATCTAGACTTCCATGGTATTTTACAATAACCTCAAAATTCAATTTATCACCCCCTTTATAATTCTATGTATTAAAAGCTTTTAAATTTATTATTTTAGGATATAAATATATATATTTATAAATAAAAAAGTAGCTACTAATTAAAAATGTGAAATATATGTATATTAAATTTAAGGTTTGACAATAATTTATATATATGGTATTATGAATTAGTAACAATGTTACAGAATATAATTTTTTTGGAGGATTTTTTAAATGAAAACAGGAATAGTTAAATGGTTCAACAGCGAAAAAGGATTTGGATTTATCACTGTAGATGGTGGAGATGATGTATTCGTACATTTCTCAGCAATCCAAGGAGAAGGATTTAAATCATTAGAAGAAGGTCAAAAGGTTGAATTCGAAGTAACTGAAGGACCTAAAGGACCTCAAGCTGCTAACGTAGTTAAATTATAATCGATAGTTATATATTGTTAATATATATATTGATTTTTACAAAGGCACTAGATTTTTCTAGTGCCTTTTGTGATTTCAAAAATAATAAGAAATAAAAAACAGTCACTTAATTTAAACTAAGTGACTGTCCCTTTATTAGTTTATTTTATTTGTACTTGCATCTATAACGGCTTTAGCTATATTCGAAGCATGATCTCCTATTCTTTCCATATTACTAATTAAATCTAAGTAAATTATCCCTGACTCAGTATTACATATATTATTGTTTAATCTATATATATGATTTTTTCTATATGATTTTTCCATTTCATCTATTTGCTCTTCTAATTTTATTACATTGAATGCTAGATTTCTATCTCCATTTTTCATAGCTTTTAATGAATATTTATATGCATTCATAACTTTATCAAACATTACTTTTAAATCTTCTAATGCACTATCTGAAAACGGTAAATCTTTTTCTATAACCTCCATAGCAAGTTCTGCTATATTATCCGCATGGTCTCCTACTCTTTCTATATCATTTATAGTATGAAATAGCCCATCTACTATTTCTCTATTTCCAACAGATACAGATTTATTTGATAATTTTATAATATACTCCATTATTGCTTTTTCTAAATCATTTACTATTCTTTCTTTTTCAAATGTTTCATATACACTCTTCTTAGACTTATTAAAGAAACCATTCATTGCGCTCTCAAATGATTCTCCAGCTTTTTTACCCATTCTTAAGCTTTCTCTTATTGTATTAGCAACAGCAATTGATGGAGTTTCAAGTATTCTTTCATCTATATACTTTGTTAGTTTATGTTCTACTACTTCATCATCTTTTTCTGGTATTATTGTCATAGCTATTTTAACTAAAAGCATAGCAAACGGGAATTGAATAATAACATTTATAATATTAAAAAATGTATGAGCATTTGCTATCTGTCTTGTAACATCTACTGGATTAAGTTTTGTTACCAAACTTGTTATTGGATTAGTTAATACAAACGCAAATAAAGTAGTTCCTATAATATTGAATGTTAAGTGCATAATAGCTGCTCTTTTAGCATTCTTACTTGCACCTATACTTGAAAGCAGTGCCGTAACACAAGTTCCAATATTTTCTCCATAAAGAATTGGAAGTGCAGATGATAAAGGCATTAAACCTTCAGACGCAAGTGCTAAAAGTATACCCATAGATGCACTAGAACTTTGAACTATTACTGTTAAACCAAATCCCATTAAAATTCCTAAGAAAGGATTATGCCCAAAGCTAACCAACATATTTGTAAATGCTGGAACTTCCCTCAAAGGCTTAACAGCATGTTTCATAAAATCCATACCTATAAATAATATACCAAATCCTATTAATATCTCAGCAATTTGTTTGTTTTTTTCTTTGGAAGAAAATAAGTATATTATCATACCTATCCCTACAGCTACTGGAGCCATATCCGTTAGTTTAAAAGATACAAGCTGTGCCGTAACTGTAGTTCCAATATTTGCTCCCATTATAACTCCAACTGCTTGAGTTAATTTCATAATACCTGCGTTTACGAATCCAACCACCATAACTGTAGTTGCACTACTACTTTGAATAATAGCTGTAACAAGTGTTCCAACTAGAACTCCCATAAATCTATTACTAGTTAAAAGTTCAATTGTCTTTTTAAGCTTTTCTCCAGCTGCCTTTTGCAGCCCAGATCCCATTAAGTTCATTCCATACAAAAATAATCCAAGGCCACCTATAATTCCTAATGCTATTTTAATAGCCATGTTATGTAATCCTCCTTGTTTTTTTTAGTTAGTAATATTAAAATTCCGACATTTTTAATATTATCAAAATATACTATCCTAAATGTTAAGTTTAGGTTAAAAATAAGTTAAGAATGAGTAAAAAAAATTATCAATAAGTTAAGTTAAAGCCAAAAATGGTTAAATTTAGGTTAAGAATATAGTTAGCTTTAATATTATTTGTATATAGCCAAAGAATATGTATTTAACTCAACCAAACAAAAGTAGGAGTTCTTTAATTATAATTAAAGAACTCCTACTTTTGTTTGGTTGAGTTAAATTATTTTTTCTATGCTATTTCTTCTTCAAAAAAGTCATCATCTACGTGTTCAATTGTAAATCCTGTATATCCATATATTATAGCAATTAATGGGTTTATTAAATTTAAAAATGCATATGGAAGATAAGCAAAAGGATGAACTCCTAATGTAGTCCACATATAAGCTCCACATGTATTCCAAGGAATTAATGGTGAAGTTAATGTTCCTGCATCTTCTAATGTTCTAGATAAATTCTTAGGATGAAGTTTTCTTTTTCTATAAGAATTTTTATACATTCTACCTGGAACTACTATTGAAAGATACTGATCTCCTGTAACTAAGTTTGTAAATAAGCTTGATAGTATAGTAATTAATATTAACGAACCTGTTCCTTTAGCAAGCTTTAGTATACTTTCTGCTATAGCTTCAAGCATTCCTGTATTTTCTAATATTCCTCCAAAAGTAAGAGCACATATTATAAGCGATACCGTCCACATCATACTATCAAGTCCACCACGTGTTAATAAATCGTCAACTATTTGTATTCCTGTATTAGATGTAAATCCATAGTGTGCTGAATTTATAATACTTTCTAAACTTGCATTTTGAAAAATAACTGCAAATACTCCCCCTAAAACACTTCCTCCTATAAGCCCTGGTATAGCTGGTACCTTAAATATTACTAATGCTATAATTAGTAAAGGTGGTAATAATAAAAATAAATTTATATTAAAATTATTGTTTAATGTATTAAGTATTAAGTTTATTGAATCTGTATTTACATTTCCACCTGAATACTTAATTCCAATTATTCCATATAAAATTAAAGCTATTATAAAAGATGGTCCTGTTGTATATAGCATATGCTTTACATGATCAAATAAATTTGTTCCTGCCATGGCTGGTGCAAGATTGGTAGTGTCAGATAAAGGTGACATTTTATCTCCAAAATAAGCACCAGATATTATAGCTCCTGCGACCATATAATCAGGTATTCCAAGTCCTTTTCCAACTCCTAAAAGAGCAATCCCTACCGTTCCTGCTGTTGTCCAAGAAGAACCTGTAGATAGTGCTACTACTGCACAAATTATAGCTGTTGCAACTAAAAATATTGACGGAGAAAGTAATTCTAGACCATAATATATCATAGTAGGAACTACTCCACTTAAAATCCAAGTTCCTATTATAGTACCTATTATCATTAATATTAAAATAGCCTGCATTCCCATGTTAATACTTTTTAATATACCCTTTTCTATTTCACACCAAGTATATCCTGAGTAAATAGCAACTAAAGCCGCTATAACAGATGCTCCTATTAATGGTATATGAGGAGATGCTTCATATTTAAATACTGCTATAGATAAAAATAACACTAAAGCTGCTATAGGTATAAGTGAAATACCTAGTGTAATATTCTTTTTTTCTTTCATCAAAATCCCCCTTATTTTAGAAATACATAATTTACATTCTGCCTATTAAAGTTTCAGCTTAACTTTGAATATAAACAAAAAAGCATCTAAGAGTACTCCTAGATGCCTAAAATATACCAATAGACACTATAACCTCTTTCTTTAGATAGCTCACCACTTAAATATATTTAAGTGGTCGTTTTACACCTCTTCGATATAAAACCAGCATATATCTATGGCAAAAGATTATACACTTCGGCGGTCTTCCTTTCATTTAAATTCATAGGTCTGCCTGCCTCATTTAAACTACTCATAATCCCCGCTCCTCTACCTCATTAACTTAGAAATGAAACTTTGTTAAATTTTAAATATATATTTATTATATATTAATTAATACAATTTTGTCAATATTTGACGATTTTGTGGAATATTTAAAATCTTATTAAGAGTCAGTATATTTTTATATTTTCATCTTGTTTAATAAATAATATTACTAGGTATAAATATAATTAAAACCTAGTCCATATCTATATAGCCTTTATCTATTTCAGACTCACTTTGAACTATTGATGTTAGTATAATATTGTAGACACATTAAGCCGAACGCATTAAAATATATATTAGGAAAAGGATGTGTTTACAATGGCTAAAGGACAAAAGAGATATACTCAAGAATTTAAGAATACAATAGTAGAACTTTATAACTCTGGGAAGAGTCTTGCAGAGTTAAGTGACGAATATGCCCTTTCAAAATCAACTATCAGTGGATGAATTAAAAAGACTAAATACGTTGGTTTTGCGTTTTTAGTCTTATCCTGTTCTTAAGTGATTTCTAATGAGAAGTGAGCCTTGGCTTTCTCAATACAAAAAAAATTCTTATACTATATAAATGCAATATAATCTACTATAAATACTATCTAATTACTTACACTATATCTATATTTTAAAACATAATATATATGGTATAACTCTATATAAGATAAAAAGCCTTTTTTCGAAATTATATGATATAAAAGAAAATATCACAGCACAAAACCATATATTTCCCGAGAAATAATTATTATATAAAAAAGTCTTTACTCTAAAGATTTTACAATGTAGACTTTTTTGAAACTCATAACGGAATTTATATTTATCCACAATTTAAATAGGAATATAATTTCCTATTCGTTATAAAAAACTTATACAAAATAATTTATTATAAAAACTCATTTATTT
Organism: Tepidibacter formicigenes DSM 15518; assembly: GCF_900142235.1. GTDB lineage: Bacteria > Bacillota > Clostridia > Peptostreptococcales > Peptostreptococcaceae > Tepidibacter > Tepidibacter formicigenes. Next base: position 38,800 of record NZ_FRAE01000020.1, read on the forward strand.
TAGTTTTTAAGTGTTTTTTAGGACTTTAGATAAAAATCATCCAATTGAAATAGCTTATACAAGATAAATATTTACTCTTAGGAGTATGTTATTTTAGACCCTAAAGAAAAAAGTCCATGGCCGACCTTAAAGTTTGACCTAATAGTTCCATGGTCTTTTGACCCTATTTTTTCAATTAAAAAGTCTAAGTTCTGCTCTTTCAGATCTTAGACTTATCCTTTTTTACTCCGTCATCAATTTGATGTCGGAAGTATTTAATTTTTCTACCACCTTGCTTTATATCCTCTTACATTCATATACATAATCATCTAGTGCTGTATCCTTTACATTATTTATTATTTCATTTTTCTTTTCTTCTCCTACTTCATAGCTTATTCTTACAGATGTTGAAACTGGTATTGCAACTGCCATAATAACGCCTCCTTTAAAATTATTTTCGTAGGCCTACAATGTCAGTTTAGCATTATTATTTAAGTTGCATAATTCTTCTTCTTTAAAATCTTCTAATATAAATTCTTTATCTATTAATATTACGTTTTCTTCTTTTATTAAATTTACCCAATCTTTTTTTACAAAGCTTCTTAGAAATTCTATAAATGTTTGTTTACTTTTTGCCAATCTGTTATTCTCCAACCATCTATAGGATCTTGAATTCCTTTTTCAATATTTAATAGAGAATCATCTATTTTCCAATACTTTGGATTGCAAAAAAAGTCCAATAACCTGTAGGTTGTATTTTCATTTATCTACCTCTTCTTTTAGACTTCATATTCTATTTAAACTTTACATATATTACAAATTAAATTATAACATCAAAATGAATTCTTTTACAATTTTATCCAAAGCCAATCTCAAACTATATTACTAAAAAAGCCTAAAGCACCCCTATATCTTTACCTTAAAGTAAGCTTTAGTCTTTCGTTATTTAATATTTTTAAATAGAAAAAGCAAGTAAAGGTGCTTTTCCTTTTCTTGCTTTTATTCTTAATTCCTATCCTCTAATATCAACCTCAGGTATCCAATTTTTTATAAAATTAAATGCCATGGCATAAAAAAGAGGTAGCCCAATTAAGAACTATCTCTTTTGCTATGAAATAATATGGAATAAAATACTTAAGTCGAATCACCTAATATAATTCTATGTAGTTTTAGCTGAATTATTCTTTAAATAAACATAAGATAATAAATGGAATAATGTTGTGATATAATTAAGCATATATTTAGAATTAAGCTGATGTTCAATAAATGAAAGGATTGGTGTAATTAATGCAAAAAATAACTATTTTAAGAGTAACATTTTTTATAGTTATAATAAATTTATTTTCTTTCATATGCTATATTATTGAAGTATACCATCCAAGTACTATAAAAATGCCTCAATTTATATTTAATTGTATTTTTATATATATGCTTTTTTCTATTATACCTACCATTATTAATTTAATTATACTAATTAAATTGTTCAAAAAATTTTTCACGTCTTTTAACCTTTCTAAAAAAACATTATGGATAAATTTATCTCTCCATATATTTTATTTAACTATATATATATTTAATTTGATACCAGTTCTTTTAATTTTTCTTGCTCCATTAATAAAACCTGGTATGAATTATAAAATGTACCCTATAGAGTAGACAATGAAAAAAAACTACTCTATAGGGTATTTTGTATATAATTAAATAAAAAACATTAGGAGTATGGTCATGAGTAAAAAAACATTCACAAGCGAAGTAAAGAAAATATATTAAAAGCATTTAATTTCAAAGGTCGTAAAAAAGGTGCTAGACAAATAAAAATGGTACTAGAAAGTGAATATGGAATAAAATACAATTTAAAAAGAATTAGAAGAATCATGAAAAAATACAATATAGTTTGCCCAATAAGAAAAACTAACGCTTATAGAAAAATGATGAAGGCTACAAAAGAACACAAAGTGTTGCCTAATTTACTTAAAATGAGAATTTAAAAATTATAACTGTGGATGAATTTAATAAAATAGTGGATAGATTTCCTTTTGGAAGTAGTTTTTATATACCCTTACAAATTGCTTTTAATACAGGAATGAGAGATTCAGAAGTATGTGGACTTACTTGGGATTGCATAGATCTTGAAGAAGGCAAAATAAAAGTTGAAAAAATAATTCTAAAAAAAGCTATGCAGTGGTGCTTTGGAACACCAAAGACGACTAGTTCTCAAAGAGAAATATTAATAGGAAAAACATTAATTGATATACTTAAAAAACATAAAAAATATCAACTAGAGAATAGGCTAAAATATGGTGAATTCTACAGCAATAATTTATATAAATTTGAAGAAATTAATAAAAAATATAACAGTACCGATTTAGTTTGTACTAAAGAAAATGGAGAATTAGTATCTACTGATAGCTTAAAATATTTAAGTAGAGTTGTAAATTATGAACTTGGTATTAATTTTAATTTTCATTCTTTAAGACATACTCACGCTACTATTCTTTTAGAAGCTGATGCAAATATAAAGGATTTTCAAAAAAGATTAGGTCATAGTAAGTTAGCAACAACCATGGACACTTATTCTCATGTAACAGATAAAATGAATCAAGATAGTGTGAATATATTTGAAGGAGTTTTGAATAGTAAAATAAAATAATTCTTCCACCCACTTAAAACCGAGGGTGGAAGAATGGTGGAAAAATCATTTTATATCATTAATATTCCATTGAAAAATCAGTTATTTCCTAGTTAGTAGTACAACAGTTTCAACATGTGTTTTGATAGAACAACGATAGATTTCCTCGAAAAAAAGATTTACTCCCTTTTACCTCCCTACCACAAATTTGTTTTACTATTTTTTTAAAGTTACTGTTACCCCATAAGAATGTTCACCATCAAACTTACAAACAATAAATTTCAACTATCCTTGAAAAATATTCTTCTGATAAATAATATTAGTAATCATAAAATATGTTAAAGAACAAAATATCACTTCGTGATACTCTCAGATGAGTAGCAGAGCTACTCATCTGTATTTTTTGAAACTAATTCACCATTACATTTTGGACATATAAGTATAGGCATTTTTACTTCAAAATTCTCAATATCACAACCAGAAGCAAAAAAGTCATCTTCAATAAATTCATCAATAATAAACCTAGGTACATCTTCTTCAAATC
>NZ_FRAE01000096.1 GCF_900142235.1 Tepidibacter formicigenes DSM 15518
TTTTTTTGAATATTACTGTTAATAACTCTTTCTATTTAGTAATTTCAACTCAATTTTTCTGTGGATAACCTTTCACTCTATTTTGCAACTACCTATTTCCCTTAATATTATCTTATACAAATATAAATAAAATTGTGATAAATAAGAATTACTTTGAATATAAATAGTATTTAAGATGAATTTTTAAGTTAAATTTAAGAATTCATTAAGATGTATTTAAGAAATACAGTCTATAATTTAAGTCAATATATTAATTGTAACTATTTTGTAACCAATTATATTTATCAATTAATTATAATTAAAATATAAAATATAAAGAAAAGAGGGCGATTTATGAAAAAAAGTAGGTTCTTAGGTGTATTTATAGCAGGAGCTATTATATTTGGAAGTTTAAGCCCTGCATTTGCAGATGTTGATAATAGTATTGTAACAATGTATGAACAACAACAGAAAAAAGCTAGAATTTCAAAAGAAAAAGCAAGAGAAATAGGAATAAAAAAAATAAAAGACACATTCGGAATTGATGTAAGGGATTTTGATGAAAATATAAACTTTGGTCCTTATATGGAAAATTATACTTGGAATTTATCTTTTAATAAATATAATGACAAAGAAACTAAAGATTTTTTCATAGCAATAGATTCAAATACTGGAAAAATTAAAGCTTTAAGTAAATATGAATATAATTATTCAGATGAAAATAAAGAACCAACTATAAGCAAAGAAAAAGCAAAAGAAATAGCTAAAAAATATATAGATAAAATAAATCCAGATAAGTTAAGTCAAATTAAATTTATAGATGAAGTTAACTATGATGAAAGTAGTAAACCAAGAAACTATTACTTTAGATATATTAGAACTATTGATGGAGTAGAATTTGATTCAAATTACATAAATATTGATGTTGATGCTGTAAATGGAAAAGTAATAGGATATTCTTATAGTTGGTCAGAAGATATGGATTTTCCAAAAATAGACAATGTAATAAGTAAAGAAGAAGCTGAAAAATTATTTAGTGAAAATATAAAAATAAACTTAAATTATATAAATCAATTTGACTTTAAATCTAATGAATTAGAGAAATTAAAACTTGTATATAACTATAGATTTGAAAATGGAAATATGATAGATGCAAAAGAAGGAAAGATTATAAATTGGGGATATAATAAAGAAAAAGAAGAAACTAAAGATATATACAAATCAAAGAAAGAAGAAATACTAAAAAATGCTAAAGATAAGTCTAAATTAGAAAAAGAACTAAATAAAGAAGAGGCTGTTAAATTAATTAAGAAAAAAATAAAAGAGTTTTATAATATAGATAATATGGATTTAAGTTATTTAGAGCTTGTTGATAATAATAATTTTAATAAAGTATGGGTAGCTGATTTTGGGAAAAAAGATAATAAAGGATATATTAAAGACGGAGGAAGTATTACTATAGACGCTTTAACTGGAGAATTAGTAAGTATAGGTAAATGGAATAATGAAGAAAAGCCAAATGAAATATTTACTCCTAAGTTAACTTGGGATGAGGCTTATTATAAAGCAATAGAGACCATAGCTAAATATTTCCCAGAAAAAATAAAAGACATAAAAACTGAACAAATCAAATACCCAATGACTTATAAATTTGAAGGAAAAGAAATACCAGTAAGATATGTATATTTTAACTTTCCTAGGTTAGTAAATGGAGTAGAATACTATTATAATAATATAAGTGTTAGCGTAGATGTGAAAACAGGAAAAGTAAATGAATTAAACTATTTCTGGGATGATAAAGTAGAATTTGAAGGCATAGATAATATTATAAATAAAGAAGAAGCTAAAAAAGTATTTCTTAATGAAAACAAACCAAAGCTTATGTATATAACTATAAATACAAATGAGGATTATACTAATCCTAAATATGAAACAAAATTAATTTATATGTTTAGTCCAGTAGATTTAGCTAAACCAGTATATGAGATAGATGCTCATACTGGGAAAGCACTAAATCCTAATATATAAAAAAGATATGGCAAATTTGCCATATCTTTTTTTATTCTATAGGAAACTATGAATTTTTAAGCTGTTGATAACTTTGATAACTGAATAAAAGTATCAACTATTTTGAGCAATAAAGTCCTTAGGACTCGTTGGCGACATGAGCCATGCGATATAATGAAGCGAATTTTTTTATACTTCTTGAGGAATAGGAGTATATACTCTTTGAGCAAGTTCTTGGTCTATCATTAAGAGACCTGCTGGATTACCTTGCATTAATCTGAGTTTTTTAACTATTTTTTCCATGGATTCTTCTTCTTCTGCCTGCTCAGTTACAAACCACTGAAGAAAAGCTGTTGTTGTATGGTCTTTTTCTTCTAAAGCAATATCTAATAAATTATGAATTGATTTAGTTATCCCTTTTTCATGTTGAAGAGCAAGTTCAAATACTTCTAGAGGAGATGAAAAATCATTTTTAGGTTTAGCTAAAGCTTCAAGTTCAACTCTTCCACCTACTCTATTTATATAATCAAATATTTTATATGCGTGATCCCTTTCTTCTTGTGCTTGTATATGAAAAAAATTAGAGAAACCATCCAGATTTTGATTTCCACAATAAGCCTCCATTGCTATGTAAAGATATTGTGAATAAAACTCTTTCTGAATTTGATTATTTAATTCCTTTATAATTCTTTCGCTTGCCATTTTAAAAGCCCCCTTCTATATGATTAACTATATTACATTAATATAATATACCCATTAAGTTATTATTTATTCACTTTAAGACTTTTTATAGACTTGGGAAGTCTATTTTTTATATTAGCATATTTTAATTTTGATTGAAAAGGGATAATATATTAGATATAATAATTTAATTGAAGGAAAACTTAGGAGGTCAAAAATTATGATGTTACTTGCAGATAAATGGAAGGATTATGAACTTATAGACACAGGAGATGGAGAAAAATTAGAAAGATGGGGGGAATATGTATTAAGAAGACCAGATCCTCAAATAATATGGCCACTAGATAAAGAATGGTCTTTATGGAAAAATTCACATGGACATTATCATAGAAGTAGTAAAGGTGGAGGTCAGTGGGAATATAAAAAGCATACACCAGAAAAATGGACTATTAAATATAAAGATTTGTCTTTTTACATAAAGCCTACGGGATTTAAGCATACAGGATTATTTCCAGAACAAGCAGCAAACTGGGATTGGATAATAGAAAAAATAAAAAAAGCAAATAGACCGATAAAGGTACTTAACCTGTTTGCTTATACAGGAGGAGCGACTGTAGCAGCAGCTTATGGTGGAGCTGAGGAAGTTTGCCATGTTGATGCATCAAAGGGAATGGTAACTTGGGCAAAAGAAAATGTTCATTTATCAGGACTAGGAGATAAAAAGGTTAGATTTATAGTAGATGATGTATTTAAATTTGTTCAAAGAGAAATAAGAAGAGGAAGAAAATATGATGCTATAATAATGGATCCTCCATCCTATGGAAGAGGGCCAGGTGGAGAGGTTTGGAAGATAGAAGAAAAATTATATGAATTTATAGAACTCTGTATGAATGTTTTATCTGATAATCCTTTATTTCTACTTATCAATTCATATACATCTGGTTTTTCTCCAATTGTTTTAGAAAATATACTTAATTCATCTATGGGTAAAAAATATAGAGGTAAAATATATTCAGGAGAAATTGGAATACCTGTTACTAAAACTAACTTAGTACTTCCTTGTGGAATTTTTGGAAGATGGGAGTCATTAAAGTAATGGTAAATATAATATATGAAGATAATCATTTGTTAGTTGTGAAAAAGCCTGTAAATGTATTATCTCAAGGAGATAATACAAAAGACAGAGATATGCTTTCAATATTAAAACAATATATAAAAGAAAAATATAATAAACCAGGTAATGTTTACTTAGGTCTTGTTCATAGACTTGATAGACCTGTTGGAGGGTGTATGGTTTTTGCAAAAACTTCAAAATCAGCATCCCGCCTTTCTGAGCAGGTAAGAAATAGAAGTTTTAAAAAAACATATTTAGCTGTACTTAGAGGAACTCCTAATAAAAAAGAAGGGATACTAAAGGATTATTTATATAAAGACTCTAAAACTAATACTGTAAAAGTTGTAGATAAAAATTTTAATGGTGCTAAAGAAGCTGTACTTGAATATAAGGTTTTAGAAAGTAAAAATAACTTAAGTTTAGTAAGAATAGAATTGAAAACGGGAAGACCACATCAAATAAGAGTTCAATTTTCAAGTAGAGGTAATCCTTTATATGGAGATCAAAAATATGGTAAAAGGTTAAACAAAGTGGGTCAGCAGATAGCACTTTGGTCCTATAAAATAGGAATGAATCATCCAACTTTAAAAGAAGTAATGAATTTTACTTGTTTACCACCTGATGAATATCCTTGGAATATATTTGATATAAAAAAGTCCTAATAAAAATTAGAGGCTACTAAAAAGCGGAGCTTTTTAGTAGCCTCTAATTTTTGTAATGAATAAGAAATTATAAATTTTTTAAACTGTTGATAAATATAATTTCTGTTATGAATTTTAAGCAACGGAATTCGTTAGCTCCATGAAATTTTAAAAAAGTCTACAGTTAAAATTTTTAGAATAAAGACTTTTTTATTATTTAAAATATTATTTTGCTAAGCTTTTAATCTCTTCTTTTTGCTTTAAATTTTCGATAATTACTGCACAAGAAGCATCTCCAGTTACGTTTACAGCAGTTCTAAGCATATCAAATATTCTATCCATACCAAATAATATAGGAAGACCTACTATTGGTATATTAGCAGCCATTAATACGGCAACTACTAATAAAGAAGGTCCAGGAACTCCTGCTTGACCAATAGACCCTATAGTTGCTGTAAGTATTATGGCTACATATGATGCCATTGTAAGTTCGATTCCAAAATATTGGGCAAAGAATACTGCAACTAGTCCATAATATATAGAGTTACCATCCATATTTATAGTAGCACCTAGTGGAAGTACAAATGATGTTATTTCTTTAGATACTCCTAATTCTTCTTCACAAACCTCTGTTGTAACAGGAAGTGTTCCCATAGATGATGCAGAAGAAAAAGCAACAGAAAAAGGCTTCATTGCTTTTTTTATGAATATAAATGGAGATACTTTAGAAAGTAATTTTACCATTAAAGGATAGAATCCAAAAGTATGAATACCTAATGTAAATATATATATAACGAATAATTTAAATACTGGTTTTAATGAATCAAATCCAAATGTTGCAATTGAATATACCATAAGTCCAAATACTCCTATAGGAGCAAATAACATTATTTTATTAATAACCCATATAAGTGCTTCTGTTATATAATCAAAAACTTTTAATATAAATTCTTTTTTATCTTTTTCAAGTGATGATATTCCAAATCCTAAAAATAAACTAAAAAATAGTATTTGAAGCATATTTCCATCTACTAATGCTTTAATAGGATTTGTAGGAATTATTCCTTTTATAGTTTCCCAAAAACCAGGGATGTCTCCTTTGTCAGCATATTCATTAGAAAACATAGATGATATAGAGTTATCAACTCCAACACCTGGTTGTGTTAAGTTACCCATAATTAAAGCAAGTATAACGGCACAACAAGTTGTAAAAATATAATAACCAAATGTTGAAGCACCTATTTTACCAGCAGATTTAGTATTACCAATTGATGCTGCTCCAGATATTATAGATGTTGTAACTAGAGGAATAACTACCATTTTAAGAAGTTGCATAAATATATCTCCTAAATTAGAACATATAGTTACTGCAAAATACTCACCTTTATTAGAAATATATAAAGCTGTACCGATAGCTATTCCCAAAAGCATAGAAATTATTATCATAATTCCTAAGTTAGAAAAAATACTTTTCTTTTTAGTCATAATGAACCTCCTTTTTTAAACAATATTAGACTTTATTTTATAAGAGTTTATTGTTAATTTCAATGAAATATAATAAAATTTTATATAAAAATTAATTTATATATCGAAAAAAGTTAACTTTTTTTGAATTTTAGCTAAAAAAATTAAGATAAAATATAAAAAACTTAATTTTATTTAGGAGGTGTATATTTTATCAAAAAAATAAAGGAATTTCCTAATTTTAAATTAGGAAATTCTTTTATAATGAATAGGAAATTATAATCCTTTTGAATTGTGAATAAATATAATTTTCGTTATGAATTTTAAGCAACGGAATTCGTTAGAATTCGTTGGCGCCATGAAATTTCAGAAAAGTCTACATTTAAAATCTTTAGAATAAAGACTTTTTTATAGTT